>DOOK01000328.1 GCA_003512805.1 Erwinia sp.
ATGAGGGTATGGGAACTGGAAGCAGGCAGACCGAAATACCAGGTGCCCAGGTTCCAGATAATAGCGGCCAGCAGCATGGAAAAGACCATGGCCAGACCGTGAGCCGAGCCTACGTTAAGCAGCAGGTCGGTGGGTAGCAGATGAACGATGGCATAAGCAACGCTTAGCCCGCCCAGCAGTACGCCAAAGAAGTTAAATACGCCGGCCATAACCACCGCCAGTTGCGATCGCATTGCTCGGGTATAGATAACGGTAGCCACCGCGTTTGCCGTGTCGTGAAAGCCGTTGATGGCTTCATAGAACAAGACAAAGAGCAGGGCAAGGACGAGTAACAGGCCGGTATGGTAATCAAGACCAGCAAACAGATGTAGCATAAGCGTTACGCCATTTTGGAGGACATGAACGCGGCGCATTATCAGCGAGAAACCGCGCCGGGGGAAAGTGAAATATAGACTTTTTTTGACATTAATACGTCAAACCGAGTAAATAGCGGTCCTGAAAAGTATAAAAATCATCCAGTTATAAAGATGGCCACGTATGACGCTTTTGTGACGCTGGCAGGAAGCCCGTCTTGTCATTACAATCAGCGTTTTTTTAAGCCTCGGGCCGGAGAGCAGTGTGGACAAATTTGACGTTATCATTATTGGCGCAGGTGCGGCTGGTCTGTTTTGCGCCGCCCAGGCCGGGCAGCGGGGCAAGCGTGTGCTGGTGCTGGATAACGGCAAAAAAGCGGGACGCAAAATTCTGATGTCGGGCGGCGGCCGCTGTAACTTCACTAATCTTTATACCGAGCCTGCGGCCTACCTGTCGCATAACCTGCATTTTTGTAAATCTGCGCTGGCACGTTATACGCAGTGGGATTTTATCGACCTGGTCAATCGTCACGGTATTCAGTGGCATGAAAAAACGCTGGGTCAGCTTTTCTGTGATGACTCGGCCCAGCAGATCGTGGATCTGTTACTGAAAGAGTGCGAAGCCGGGCAGGTGACGCTGCGGCTGCGCAGTGAAGTCCTGAAAGTGACGCAAGATAACGGCTATACGCTGGAGCTGAACGGCAGCGTAGTGCAGGCTGAAAAACTGGTTATTGCTTCCGGCGGGCTTTCCATGCCCGGCCTGGGCGCCTCGCCTTTCGGCTATAAAATTGCCGAGCAGTTTGGCCTGAAGGTGTTCCCAACGCGCGCGGGCCTTGTCCCGTTTACGCTGCACAAACCGCTGCTTGAGCCGCTGCAAACGCTTTCCGGCGTTGCCGTTCCTGCTGTGATGACGGCAGAAGACGGTACCGTTTTTAAAGAGGCCCTGCTGTTTACCCATCGCGGACTCTCTGGCCCGGCTGTGCTACAGCTTTCCAGCTACTGGCAGCCTGGCGAATTTGTGACCATTAACCTTTCGCCTGAGCACGCTCTCAATGCTTTGCTCACTGAAGAGCGCGAGGCTCACCCCAACCAAAGCCTGAAAAATACGCTGGCTAAAGTCTTGCCTCGTCGGCTGGTGGAATGCCTGCAGCTGCTTGGCCACGTGCCGGAGTGCACCCTGAAGCAGCTTAACGGCCGTCAGCAGGCTGAGCTGGCGGAAACGCTTCACGGTTGGCGTGTGCAGCCCAACGGCACAGAAGGCTATCGCACCGCCGAAGTGACGCTGGGCGGTGTGGATACCGATGCGCTTTCATCGAAAACGTTGGAGGCGCGGGATGTACCAGGCCTCTATTTTATTGGAGAGGTCGTCGACGTTACCGGTTGGCTTGGCGGCTACAATTTCCAATGGGCCTGGAGTTCTGCATGGGCGTGCGCGCAGGCGTTGTGAATCCTGCGCTGGCGAAACCGCCAGCCTCCAGGGTCGATCTGCCGCCGGCACTGTGGGCGGCATAACGTCATGCGGGTCAATATTTATCACGCTGCCTGAAAGAAAAAGATTAAAAGGCGTAGAAGGACGAGGCTTATACTGTTAATTTCTTACTCCCCCGGTCGTTCTTCTGACGAAGTAGTCTGCTAAATAAGTTTTCCTGTTATTAATTAATGTAAATGCTTCAGTTAAATCTTGCCGAGACATAAAATAGCGACAGGCGGGTGGATACGTGGAGATAAATATTTATTTTGCAATGGGGTGGAAATAAAGAGGTTTGCTAACGCCTTTAGTCAAAAATATTTCCGATAATTTTAATTATTATCTTTTAAATAAACAGATCACCCTGTTTTTATATGATGTTTTTTTGGAAAACCTCTTTTGCTGCTAAGGCTATGTACTACTATAGCCTCAGTATTATCCGGGGAAGGGTGCGCAGGAACGGCAGGTTATGCCAGTTTTTATATTTATTGATTTTATCCTTTGGTCTTTTTTTTCAGAAAATTCGTCTGGCAGATATTGCCCTTTCTCGCATGGAAATTCGCTAGCCTTTTTATATGTAGTTATCATGGATGTTAACGAAATGAAGCATCATGGCTATAATAGTACGGCCTTTTATCCGGGGTCTTTTGTTCTCTCTGCCGTTATACGTTATGGGATCTTCACCCTGGACCGTTACCGAGGATTCCACGCGCCATGGGGCGACGCAAAATGTTAATCCACTACTCCTCAACAGCGCCAGCAGCTGGCTGGTGACTGCGGATTCCAACCTGAACAGGCTGGCGCTGTTCTCAGCAGCCAGCTGAACCCCCGTTCCAGCGTTTATCTCCAGGTAAAATATGCACACCGCTTGGGGGCGGTTACGGAAGGCTATACCGGCAATGTGGGGCTGCGCTACCCGTTCTGACCGCACAGAAGCGTGCGGAAAAGGGCCTGCGGGCCTTTTTTATTGAGTCGACCGCTTTTTGAAATTGCTAATAGAAATGAAAATTATTATCATCCGCGGCAACTTTACTTCTATCAGCGCTTTTATTGATGAAACCATTTTCTGCTGTCCCTTTTGCCGGGAAAATACCTCTTCTTTTACCTACTCTGCTGTTCAGCACGGCGGCGCTGGCAACAGCCGACACCGCGAAAGAGCAAACGCTGACCGTTACCGCTGACAGTATTGGCGAGACGGGAAGCTATAGCCAGGATACCGCAAGCGCGGCAAGTAAAATGCCGCTGCCGCGCAGTGAAACGCCGCAGTCCGTCAGCGTGGTTACGCCGCAGGTGATAAAAGACTATCAGGTGAAAAGCGTGACCGATGCCATGAAGTTTGTTAGCGGCGTCAGTCAGGGCAACACGCTGGGCGCTATTGAAGACGGCTTCGTCAAGCGCGGCTTCGGCAGCAACTCTGACGGTTCTATTTTTATCGATGGCGTACGCAGCAATCAGGGACTGTCGATGGACAGTACCGTTGATCATGTGGAAGTGTTGAAAGGCTCAGCCTCGCTGCTGTACGGCATTCAGAATCCGGGCGGCATCATCAACCTGATTAGCAAAAAGCCGCAGTATGAATGGCACACGCATATTGGCGGCGAAACCACCAGCGTTGGCGGCGGTACTGGCAGCCTGGACATCACCGGGCCGCTGGGCGACGGCTTTGCTTTCCGCCTGATTGCCGAGCGTCAGCGTGAAGACTACTGGCGCAACTTTGGCGCCAAAGAACATACGCTGCTGTCGCCATCGCTGAGTTGGTATGGCGAAAAAGCCGCTTTTAACATCAGCTATACCGAATACAAATTTGATATCCCGGTCGACCGCGGCACCGCGTTTATCAATAAAAAGCCGGTGAACATTCCCTATAATCAACGCCTGGACGACAGCGCCAACCACGCCTGGGGGAAAAATAAGCGTCTTAACGTCAGCTACGCTTACAGCCTGGATGAAACCTGGGAGACCCATCTTAACTATGCCTGGATGCAACGTCGTTATAACAGTAATGAAGTGCGCGCCACGGCCGTCAACGCGGCTACCGGCATCGTCTCGCGCCGTGCAGACGCCAATCGCGGCTTCAATCATCAGACAACCTATCTCGCCTGGGATATAGGTGGCAGCCCGCAGATTGGGGGGATGCAGCACGATATCATGCTGGGCGTCGACTACGAGCAGGATGAAACCTACAAGGCCTATTCCTATCGCGGCAAAGTCTCAAAAACCTTCAACATGTACGACCCGGTTTATGGCGAAGAGCCACCGGTCAACACAAGTACCCTTGCCGATGCGCAAAGTAACTTACGCACTAACCTCTACAGTCGCTCGCTGTATGCCAAAGACAGTATTCATCTGACCGACAAATGGATAGCCGTAGCGGGTGCTCGTTACCAGCGCTATACCCAAACCGCCAGCAGCGGCTGGGCTAATCCGCAGAGCACGCTAAACGATCGCGGTGATGCCTTCCTGCCGCAGGTGGGGCTGGTGTATAAAATGCTGCCGGATCTCTCGCTCTACGGCAGCTACAGCAAGTCTTTCACGCCTTCAACGCAGACTGACGACGACGGTAACGTCGCCTCTACGGAAAAAGGCACCACTTATGAAGTGGGCGCAAAATGGCAGGTGCTGCCCGCCGTATCCACCACGCTGGCGCTGTATCGTATTGATGAGAAAGATATGTCGGTGCTGATCAACGGCAGTACGCGCACCATCCCTGAAGCGCGATCTACCGGCGCGGAAGTGGAAATCAACGGCGAGCTGGCGCCGGACTGGAATCTGATAGCCACTTACAGCCATGATAAAACGGAAATCGTCGAGGATAATATTCATCCGGCCAACGTAGGCAATCGTCTGGCCAATGCGCCAGCTAACAGCGGCAGCCTTTATCTGACGCACGGCATGCGCTTTTCCTGGCTGCCGGGTGAGGTACGGATTGGCGGTGGTGCACGTTACGTTGGGTCGCGCGCGGGCGATCCGGAAAACAGTTTCACTCTGCCAGACTATACGGTTGCAGATGCTTTCGCCGCCTGGGACAGCAAGCTGGTGGGCAAACATACGCAGCTAAAGCTCAACATTAATAATCTGTTTGATAAAGCCTACTACGAATCCAGCGGCGGCAACCTGCGTGTCAGCAAAGGTGCACCGCGCGAAATCGTCGTTTCAGCTTCTGTTGATTTCTGACCCTGACGGAAAATTTGATGAAAAAATGGCTGATCCTGCTGTTGTTGTTAGCCTGCGCTACGCTGCAGGCGAAGACCCTTACCGATATTTTGCAACGCAAGGTGACGGTACCGGATAATCCACAGCGCGTGGTACTGGGTGAGGGGCGACTGCTTTATACACTGGCGCTGGTGGAAAATGGCAATCCGCTGCGGCATGTGGTGGGTTGGCCCGGCGATCTGCCGCATTACGACAGGCAAACCTGGGCACGCTACAGCACCGCGTTTCCCGCGATGAAGAAGATTCCGCTGATTGGGGGAGCTAATCCGGGCCAGCTCAGCATGGAAAAAACGATCGCGTTGCGGCCGGATCTGGTGATTTTGCCACTTTACGCCAAAAAGCCTGCGGCGCAGGACGACATGCTAACGCAGCTGGGGGCAGCGGGAATTCCGGTTATTTACGTCGATACCCGAATCGATCCGCTGAAAAATACCGTGCCGAGCCTGAAAATTCTGGGCGAGGCGCTGGGCGATCCGCAAAAAACACATCGTTTTATTGCCTTTTATCAACGGCATATGGAGCTAATCCAGGTCCGCCTACGTCAGGCTGCGCCGGTCAGGCCGCG
>DOOK01000329.1:0-557 GCA_003512805.1 Erwinia sp.
ACTGGTGATAGCGTGCCATTTGCGCCGGCGTCTGCCGGTTAGGGCCGTTCTGTGCCAGCGAGGCATCGCCGATAATCCAGGGTTTCATCGCCGCCAGGTTTTCAATAAAGCGGCTCATATCCACCACCAAATCGCGCTCGACAGGAAAGTTAGCCAGCGGCTCCACGCGTATCCCTTGCGGATAGTGGCGCAGGAACGTTTTACAGGCGAGTTTCGGCACGCCGTCTACCATCATGCCGCAAGAGCCGCAGATAGCCATGCGGCAGGACCAGCGAAAGGAAAGGTCACCTGCCAGGTTATCTTTAATAAACCCTAACGCGTCCAGCAACGAGGTTTGTTCGTCCCAGGGAACCGCATAGGTGGCAAAGTAAGGGGCCTTATCCGTTTCCGGGTTATAGCGTTGGATGGCAATGTTGCAGTGCATCAGGTCAGCCATTCTGTGCCTCCTTATGTTCTGATTCCGCACCGTAAACGCGCTTAGCCGGTGGAAGGCGGGTAATCGATACCTTGCCCCATTCAATGGTTGGCGCTCCCTTTGCGTTGAAAAAACTCAGCGA
>DOOK01000329.1:688-8065 GCA_003512805.1 Erwinia sp.
CAGCGAGTGCTGCAAAAAATGGTCGTCATCGCGTTCGCGGCAGCCTTCATCCAGACGCTGGTGCGCGCCGCGCGACTCCTTACGCTCAAAAGCGGCGTGCGCCATACATTCCGCTACGTTCAGCCCGTGTTCCAGTTCAATGGCGTAAAGCAGCTCGGTATTGAACACGCTGGAGCTGTCGCGGATGCGGACACGGCTAAAGCGCGCTTTCAGCTCTGCCAGCTTGTCGATAGTCTGTTGCATCAGTTCCGGTGTGCGATAGATACCGCAGCCTTCTTCCATCGTCATGCCCATTTCATCGCGCAGAGTTGACCAGCGCTCATCGCCCGGTTGATTAACCAGCGCCTTCAGACGCTGTTCGCAGTCCCGGCTCTGCGCGTCCAGCGCGGCGGTACCGAAGTTGCGGTTTTCCAGCGCTCTGTTGGCGGCGTTTTCACCGGCCAGGCGACCAAATACCACCAGCTCCGCCAGCGAGTTTGACCCCAACCTGTTAGCACCGTGCAGGCCTACTGACGAGCATTCGCCTACGGCAAACAGCCCGCGTAAAGTGGTTTCACAATGGGCGTCCGTCGCGATACCGCCCATGGTGTAGTGCGCTGTCGGACGGATAGGAATAGGGCTGGTAACAGGATCGACACCGACGTAGGCTTTGCTCAGCTCGCAGATAAACGGCAGGCGCTCCAGCAGCTTTTTCTCGCCGAGATGACGCAAATCAAGGTGGACGACCTCGCCGCGCGGCGTATGAATGGTGCGGCCTTTTTGTGACTCATGCCAGAAAGCCTGCGACACTTTGTCGCGCGGCCCCAGTTCCATATATTTGTTTTTCGGCTGGCCGAGTGGCGTTTCCGGGCCCATACCGTAATCCTGCAGGTAGCGATAGCCGTCCTTATTGACCAGGATCCCGCCCTCACCACGGCAGCCTTCGGTCATCAGGATGCCGGAACCGGGCAGCCCGGTTGGGTGATACTGCACAAATTCCATATCCCGTAGCGCCACGCCATGACGTAGCGCCATGCCCATCCCGTCGCCCGTGACGATGCCGCCGTTGGTGTTGTAGCGATAGACGCGGCCCGCGCCGCCGGTGGCCAGCACCACCGATTTCGCCAGAATTTTTATTAGCGCGCCCTCCATCATGTTCATGGCAACCAGCCCGCGCGCCTCGCCGTTATCCACCAGCAGGTCCAGAACGAAATGCTCATCAAAACGGACAATCTGGGGGTACTTTAGCGAGGTCTGAAATAGCGTATGCAGCATATGAAAGCCGGTCTTGTCGGCAGCGAACCAGGTGCGTTCGATTTTCATGCCGCCAAAACGGCGAACGTTGACCGAGCCATCTTCACGGCGACTCCACGGGCAGCCCCAGATTTCCAGCTGGGCCATCTCCTGTGGGCAGTGCTGTACGAAGTAGTCCACCACATCCTGCTCACACAGCCAGTCACCGCCGGATACGGTATCCTGAAAATGCAGATCGAAGCTGTCATGGGCCTGCGTGACGGCGGCGGACCCGCCTTCAGCGGCCACCGTATGGCTACGCATAGGATAAACTTTTGAAACCAGCGCAATGGTAAGCGAGGGATGGGCCTCTGCAGCAGCGATAGCCGCCCGTAGCCCCGCACCACCAGCGCCGACTATTACCAGATCGGCAGTAAAAGTTTGCACGATATTCTCCCTGTCAGGCCGTTATAGAAAGGATGAGGGGAACGCCCTCGGTTAACGGAGACCGCAGTATAAAACCGGAGGTAGCGGGCAAAATTGATGTGCTCGGGCATACAGGTGAAAAAATGACGGTAATAATGGTAGGGCGTTAACGTTTTCCGCTGTGGACGAGGCTGCAGGCCCGCCGTTTTTTTCACGACGTAGGTTTGTTTGTACGAAGCGCCTCGGGTAGACTGCTTCACCCTGAACCCTGAGGAGTACAAAATATGAGCGATACGGCCAGCTGGCAGCCGAGCGCGCCCGTCACTAACTTGTTAAAACGGGCGGCGATAATGGCTGAAATCCGGCGTTTCTTTGCCGATCGTGGGGTGCTGGAAGTGGAGACCCCGGCGATGAGCCAGGCCACCGTAACCGACATTCACCTGTTTCCTTTTCAGACGCGTTTTGTCGGGCCGGGTGCGGCGCAGGGGCTGGATCTCTACCTGATGACCAGCCCGGAATACCATATGAAGCGGCTGCTGGCGGCGGGCAGCGGGCCGATTTTTCAGCTTTGCCGCTGCTTCCGTAATGAAGAAGCGGGACGCCACCATAACCCCGAGTTCACCATGCTGGAGTGGTACCGGCCGCATTATGATATGTATCGGTTAATGAACGAGGTGGACGATCTGCTTCAGCAGGTGCTGGAATGCGCGCCTGCGGAAACGCTCTCCTACCAGCAGGCCTTTCTGCGTCATCTGGAAATGGATCCGCTGTCTGCGGATAAAACGCAAATGCGTGAAGTAGCGGAAAAACTGGGCGTGGGCGATTTAGCTAACCGCGAAGAAGATCGCGACACGCTGCTACAGCTGCTGTTTGTCACTGGCGTTGAGCCGCAAATTGGCAAAGAGAAACCGGCGTTTGTTTATCATTTTCCAGCCAGCCAGGCGGCACTGGCGGAAATCAGTACTGAAGATCATCGTGTGGCTGAACGCTTTGAGGTTTATTTCAAAGGAATTGAGCTGGCCAACGGCTTCCGTGAGCTGACCGACAGCCGTGAACAACGCCAGCGTTTTGAGCAGGATAACCGCAAGCGAGCGGCGCTCGGCCTGCCGCAGCAGCCGATTGATACTCACCTGCTGGACGCACTGGCCCACGGAATGCCGGAATGTTCCGGTGTGGCGCTGGGGGTGGATCGCATTGTGATGCTGGCGCTCAAGGCATCGCAGCTGAGCGAAGTCATCGCTTTCTCCGTCGACCGCTGCTGATTTAGCCTGAAAAAAGGCCAGGGATTGCTCCCTGGCCTGCCTGTTTCTGGCGGGCTGTACAGCCTGCCTGACTCTTTTGTGCTTCCAGCCTCTGCATATCCAGTCTGCCAGACTCGCTTGTGCTTACCAGCCTCTGCATACCCAGTCTGCCAGACTCGTTTGTGCTTACCAGCCTCTGCATACCCAGCCTGCCTGGCTCGCCTGTTCTTCCTGCCTCTGCATGTCCAGTCTGCCAGATTCTTTTGTGCTTACCAGCCTCTGCATATCCAGTCTGCCAGACTCGTTTGTGCTTCCGGCCTGCGCAGGTACTGCCTATCTGCTTACTGTGCTGGCTCGCTTTTACAGTCCGCCTGATTTATACGTTCTGGCCGCCGGAGCGCCGTTGTTGACCGGTGTTTTACGTCCGATAGTTTCCATCCGCACCTGGAAAGGTGGGAAGGGCATCTCCAGCCCGTGCTCGTGGTAACCCTGTAGGATCAGCTGATGCAGTTCGTGACGCAGCGGCATCCTGTGCCCCATCTCCGCTGCATGAATACGCAGTTCAAACAGCTGAATGCCCTGTTGTAAATCCACCAGAAAGGCTTCCGGTGGCGGCGTATCAAGCACGTACTGACAGCGCTGCGCGGCGGTCAGCAGCACGTTGGTCACTTCTTCGCTGTTGGCCTCTGACGATGCCGGAATAGTCAGCACCACGCGCGTAACGGAATCGGAAAGCGACCAGTTAATAAACTGCTCGGTAATAAAGGCTTTGTTCGGCACGATAATTTCTTTGCGATCCCAGTCGGTAATCGTTGTCGCGCGCGTGTTGATGCGCGTAATGCTGCCGGTCAGGTCGCGAATGGTAACGGTATCGCCGATGCGGATCGGTTTCTCAAACAGGATAATCAGACCGGAAATAAAGTTGGCGAAAATCTCCTGCAGGCCGAATCCCAATCCCACACCAAGAGCCGCCACCAGCCATTGCAGCTTCGACCAGTCGATACCAATCATTGAGAACCCGGTCAGGCCGCCAACCAAAATCAGCGTGTATTTGGTTAGCGTAGTGATGGCGTAGCCGGTGCCAGGCGTCAGATTAAGGTGTTGGAGCAGCGCCAGCTCAAGCAGCGCTGGCATATTGCGCACCAGCTGAGTGGTAATAATCAACACCAGGACGGCGATCAGCACCGAGCCGAGCGTGATCGGTTCAAGGCTTTCCACGCCCTGTACCGTTGTGCTGGCATCCCACAGCCTGATATTTTCCAGAAAGCCAAACGCTGAATGGATCTCCGACCAGAGGACAATGACCGACACCAGCGCAATCAGCGTCAGGATGGAACGCACCAGCCGCAGCGACTGGGCGCTGATCGCATCCAGATCGATCACCGGTTCATCGACTTCGGTTTCCGGGCTTTGCGTCGCGGCAGTTTCTTCCTCGCCTTTAGCACGCTGTGCAAGAATCTCTGCACGACGGTTGCGTGCGCGATCGAAAGCGATGCGGCGGCGCTGAATAAGCATCCAGCGGCGGATAATGTGGTAAATGATCAGCAGCAGGAACCAGATTGCCAGCGAGGTTTCCACCCTGGCCAGCAGGGCCTGCGCGGTTGCCAGGTAACCAATACAGGAAGCCAGCGCGGCAATCAGCGGAATGCAGATCATCATGTTCCACAAAATATTGCTGATAAAGTTTTCGCCGTTGCCTTCTTTATCCAGGTAAAGAGGAATGCCCGCACGTTTCAGGCTGATGGTAACCAGGCTCAACGCGCCGCAGATCAGGATAAAGCAGAGGCGGCCCAGCGTGGCGGAAAAGTGGCGCTCATCCAGGTTATCGAAGCCTATCAGTAGCATGATCAGCGGCACCACAAAGCCGATGCAGAGCGTATAGAAACGCATCGCCCGCGCCACCCGATTATGCTGCCAGCGAAAATGCACAATAAACAGGCCTTTAGACCGGGCAAAGCCCGCACTGATCATAAAGGCCCAAAGCAGCGGCACGGTAGCGGTGATGCCATCGCCAATAGCCACGGCGACGGGGTAGGGCCAGGCGTGCTGTAAGCCATAGCCCAGCGCCATCCAGAGCACCGGCAGCGGCAGCGCAACCAGGATCGACCAGAACACGGTGCGCATGGTCAGCCCAAAGCGATCCTGGGTAACTTTGCCCACCTTACTGGCGGAACGGTCAAGGAAATCACGATAGTGGCGACGCGAGCTCAGGCTGAAGCCCACCAGCAATACCGCGCCGATAATGGGCAAAACGGTTTCCCGGTTGGTAATCATCATGACCAGCGCACCGCCCAGCTGGCCCAACGTATTCAGCGAGAGCAGATTACGTAAATCGCGCATCAGCAACAGCGGGAAGTTGAGGTGCACGGCGCCGACGTCGGCCGTCCAGAACAGATAGCGGTGCGTTGCTTCTTTGATCTCTCGCAGCGCATCTTCAAGCTGGCCGTTGGCGACTTTAAGCTTGGTGACTTCCAGGATCAGGTTATCGCTGCCGGAAAGCAGCGAGCCAATCAGCTCACGCTGGGTTTTTAGCTGGGCATCCAGAATCCGGTTCTGTTCGCTGGTGAGGGGCGTACCGTCATCCTGCCTGAGCTGACGCAGCTGTTGTTGACGTTCCAGCAGGTCTTCATAGTGCAGCCGCTGTACGCGCAGCTGGGCCATGTCGTTGTCCAACTGCTGCGGTTTAGGCATTTCCGGCAGGCGAGCGACCTGGGCACGCAGGGCCTCGCCCAGCACGGTGGACACGCCAAGCCACTGCGACTGCTCGCGGATAGTGCTCAGCGCCTGACGTACCTGAATAGTTTGATTAACGGCAGTGCGTTGCTGCGAGGCGACCAGATCCATCCGCTGCGCCTGTTCATTCAGGGCGGCGGACAGCTCGCGGTTAATACGAAATTGTTCGCTGAGTTTTTGTGGCAGTTCGCCGCTGTTTTCCGCCAGCTGTTCCGTTTTTTCCAGGGCGATTTCGGCTTCGCGCTGGCGACGGCTGTTCAGCTGATTGCGTAGCGCCTGCAAATACGCATCTAACTGGGTGGCCTTGCGCTGGTGAAGTTCTCCGCGCATACGCGCCAGTTCCTGGCGATTATTGGCGGAAAGCTGCGCCAGCTCCAGCTCGTCGACGCGGGCTTTGCGCGCCGCCGACTCTGCCTGACGGGCAGAGAGCTGCGCCTGGGCAACCGGCGTGCCGGGCGTTGGCTGAGCCTGAAGGCGCCGTTCGATTTCATTCAGCGCCCGTCGGGCATCGGTTTGCTGCTGCGGCAGCTGGGCCAGCGAGTCACTGATCTCCCTGGCTCGATCCTGTTCCTGCTGCGCCTGGCGACCTTCTTCCAGCAGCTGGCTACTGACCTGCAGGATCTCCTGATCCAGCTCCGCTGCCGTCATGGTATTGCTCACCGGTTTGCTGCTGTCACTCAGCGCAACCAGCTGCTGGCGTAGTTCGCGGGAAAGGCGCGGGAAGTCGTCAATAACCTGCTGATAGTCGCTGGCGTTGGCTTGAGACTTCTGCAGGTCGTCGAGCCAGTTTAACGCCGACTGCAGCGCATCGACGGTTTCCGCCTGATTGGGCGTGTCCTGAGCGGACTTTGCCTCTTCCAGAGCCTGTTTAATCTGCGCAGCGTCGGGCGCGCTGGCGGCCCAGGCGGGCTGGAGCAGCGTCCAGCCCACGAAAAGAATAACGATCAGGCGTAACATACGTCTCTGCTATGGATGATGTAAGACTTCTTCAGCACTGGTTTTTTGCAGTGCGATAGCCAGCGTCTGGCCCAGACGCGTAGTGGTTTCCGGCGTCAGGCTTTCCGCCAGTTTTACCTTACCTTCGGCGAACAAATTAATAACGGTGGAGCCGAGCTTAAAGCGGCCCATTTCCTGGCCTTTCAGCAGCACTACCGATCCTTCCTCATCCGCACCTGGCCAGCGCCAGCGTTTGATCACGCCTTCGCGCGGTGGCGTGATGGTGCCTGCCCAGACGGTTTCGATACTGCCTACAATGGTGGCGCCAACCAGAATCTGCGCCATTGGGCCAAATTCGGTATCGAACAGGCAGATAACACGTTCATTACGGGCGAACAGATTAGGAATGTTTTGCGCCGTCAACGGATTCACGGAGTAGAGATCGCCAGGCACGTAGATCATCTCACGCAGGATGCCATTGCAGGGCATATGCACGCGGTGATAGTCGCGCGGGGCTAAGTAAGTGGTGACAAACTCGCCGTTGCGGAACATATCGGCCATCGCTACGTCACCCGCCAGCAGCGCCTCCAGGGTGTAAGTGTGGCCTTTAGCCTGGAAAATACGATCGTCGTCGATGTGGCCCAGCTGGCTAATCGCGCCGTCGCACGGCAGCACCAGCAGGTTGGGATCGGTTTCAATGGGGCGGGCCTCGTCACGCAGCGGACGAACAAAAAAGTCGTTAAACGTCCGGTAGCTGGCGGTATCCGACTTTTGCGCCTCTTTCATATCGACTTTGTAGAACCAGACAAAAATATCAATAACGGCTTTA
>DOOK01000406.1 GCA_003512805.1 Erwinia sp.
CGCCAGAGGCGACAAAGCACGGCATCAGCTTAGCCGGATACCCGCGTCGATCATAAACTGGGCGCCGGTACAGCCACGTGCATCATCGGAGGCCACAAACAGCGCCATTGCCGCCACGTCGCGGCCCTGCAGAACAATCTTTAGCGGCTGCGCGGCCTGAATCTCCGCCTGCGCTTCCGGCGTACGCCAGAGCGCCTGCTGTCTGGGCGTAGCCACCGCGCCGGGTACGAGGCAGTTGACCCGAATCCCGTACTGGCCCAGCTCGCGCGCCAGCGTTTGAGTCAGCCCGATAATGGCGGCTTTGGCCGTGGTATAACCGACCATGCCGGGGCGCCCTTTCATAAACGAAGTTGAGCTGGTTAAAATAATATTGCCCGCTCCCTGCTGCCGCATCATTTCCGCTGCCGCCTGGCTGGCGAAAAATTGGTGATCCAGATTCACCGCCAGCCGATCGCGCCAGTACGCCGGTTCCACGGCAAAGAGATCGTGACGATCGTCATTGGCGGCATTGTTAATCAGCACGTCCAGCGCGCCTTCCTGACGGGCTATAGCATTAATAGTCGCCCGACATGCCTCACTATCGCGTAAGTCACAGTAGTGATACGTCGCCCCAAGCTGCTTCGCCAGCCCCTCGCCGCCACGATCGATATCCAGAAAATGCACCCGACTCTGCTGCTGAGCGAAAGCCGCGACCAGATCCGCTCCTATCCCACTGGCACCGCCCGTGATCGCCACCGTTTTATGCTGCAGGCTGGCATAGCGAGTGTAAGTTTCATTTAACATTAACCGTCCCTTTGAAGGATAATTTGAGTTAAGCCTGTGAAAGAAGACGAAAAGAAGGGCACCTTCTTCTCGTAGCCATCCAGCCGTTCAGGTGCCTCAGACCAGCGTAATAGCGTAAAATGTTAGCGTATTCAGGCCACTTTGTTCTTAAACGGTGAGCCAGAAAACCCCGAATAAATAAAATATTAAAAATAAACGTTGCTTAACTGAGTCAGGCATGACTTAATAGCGTCATCGGTTTGGAATACAGACCTTATGAAAGCAGTTTTAGTAAAGCAGTCCTCAGCGCAAGCGTTATCCAACGATATCCTTCCTCCTGATCTTCTTCTAAGTGCCCAATAAGTTATGCTCTGGAAACAGGCCTTCACGCCAAAGTAATTGGCTAAAAATTAAGGAAATATCGATGTCTGGTAAAATGACTGGTTTAGTAAAATGGTTTAACGCTGATAAAGGTTTCGGCTTTATTTCTCCACAGGACGGCAGCAAAGACGTTTTTGTACATTTCTCTGCAATCCAGGGTAATGACTACAAAACGCTGGACGAAGGCCAGAAGGTTGAATTCACCATCGAAAATGGTGCTAAAGGCCCTTCAGCTGCAAACGTCGTAGCACTGTAATATTATTGTCGCACTTACGATAGCGATGAAGGCAACAGCCTGAGCAGCTAAGTGGAAAAATAATCACAGTGACAAAAACCCGCCCTTGTGCGGGTTTTTTTACGTCTGAAGAAAACCGCCTGAAGCGGTCTGCAGTAATCGAACATGCCGGTAAGACAGCCGGAGATCGCTCAGACCTCCCGGCCTTGCGTGCTGCTCAGCTGAAGTTTGCCAAACCAGCTCTTGGAAGCGGGGCTTTAGCCCGCCCAAGGGCCCATAGCCACTTGTTGCTTCTCTCTGCCAGCCGGGCGACACCGGACACATTCCCCACGGATTTTTTCCGACGTAAAGTACGAGTGTGCCTCCTGAAAAGTATCGTCGGTAGACATTACTTTCGCGAGACAGGCCAGCATCAACACGCCGCCCGGCAAAAGCGTAATAAAGAGGCTTCCAGAATCTGCGTATTAGCCTTTCCTGTAAAATAGCCGACGGGCGAAAAAAATGCCTTTCGGCCGAAAATAATAGCGTTTAGTCAGTCCAGCCTAATTTTTCTACAATCGCCCGACGATAAGGGGTGTCGATTTGCGCCGGAACCCGGCAGATATAGTCTTTAGCGTGTTCTCGTTTCTCGCCGGTCAGGCTATCAAGATAGGTCAACGCCGTTTGTAAAGCGGGGATGCGGTTCTCAATGCGATCGCAGCTCGGCGGCAGGGCCGTCCAGATTAGCGCATCGATATCTCGCGCCTGCGCCCACTTAGCCAGGGCGCCCTCCGGTCTGTCGGTCACAATAAGCGAGCCAATACCATCATTACGTGCTGCCGGAATCGCCTCGCGCGCTTTCAACAGTTCACATCCTGTCGCCAAATTACCAACCGTTAGCCATGCCCAAAGCACGGGCACGGGTTCGGCATTAAGACAGATAGCTGTCGAAAGCTCGCCGCCGTCGGCGATACGGGAAAATTCAATCGGGACGAGCGGCCCATCCTGATGCCATTCGCCCTCAACCGGCAGTACGCCGGGCTTCCAGATAAGCGATCCCCAACCCAAACAGGCAATTTTCATTATGTTTATCCTCAAACTATTCACCCGATAACTATGGCCTGATTACCTGAGGGTCGCCAGGGCTGGCGGGGCAAAGATGAAAATCGTGTCTGAATCAGCCCGGGGGCCCGTTACAGCAAAAGAAAAGTCAGTTAGCCTGCGGTATCCGAAATAATGCGCTTTATTCCGACAGTGCAAATAAATATGCGTGCCATGCGCCGCTATCTCGCAAAACACGCCCTTGCATTATCCCGTTACAGCTGCCTGAAACATCAGGGTATCAGTGCTAAACGATCCGTCGGGCTGCACGGCGTAATGGTGCTTCACGCTGGCGGACGCTTTTTCCTGCAGCAGACGGATCGCCTGCGTCATTATCTCTGGCGTGCGCATTCTTTCGATCCACGGAGCGAATGCCAGATCCAGACGATCCATCACCAAACGATTAACCGTCATACCGCTTTCGTTAACCATCTTCAGCCATTCACCCTGCGAAAG
>DOOK01000468.1 GCA_003512805.1 Erwinia sp.
GCCAGCGCAATACGGGAAAGCTCGCCGCCAGAGGCGACTTTAGAAAGCGGCTGCAGCGGCTGGCCGGGGTTAGTCGTCACGCGGAACTCGATACGGTCTGCGCCTTCAGCGGTCAGATGATCGGGATTGAACTGGACTTCTATAGCCAGGCGGCCATGCGGCATCGACAGCGCGTGCATGCTTTCGCCAATCAGCTGGCTCAGCTCCTGGGCATAGTGCATACGGCGCTGATGCAGGCGCTCGGCGCAGGTCACGGCGGTGGCATGATGCTTCGCCACGGCGAGCGCCAGCTCTTCCTGGTTGCTGTCTTGCTGATCCAGCTGTGACTGCTCTTCCAGCAGCTGTTGGTGGTAGCCAGCCAGCTCGTCTGCAGCAATGCGGTGTTTACGCGACAGAGAAATATAGCGCGATAAACGCTGCTCCAGCTCGTAAAGGCGATTAGGGTCCAGATCCAGGCGCTCACAATAGTGACGCAGCTCGTCGCTGGCTTCACTGATCTGGATAGCGGCTTCATCCAGCATGACGCAAACACCGTTGAGTTTCTCATCCATTGCCACCAGCTCACCTAACAGCTGCTGCGCGGTATAGAGCTGGTTCTGTAAGGTGGCGTGTTCGCCATCGGCTAACAGCATCAACGCCTGCTGGCTGGTTGACAGCAGCTGACCGCTGTTCGCCAGGCGCTTGTACTCTTCGTCGATAGCTTCATACTCACCGGCGACGGGCGCAAACTCGTTCAGTTCTTTCAGCTGATACTGTAACAGCTCACGGCGCGCCTCACGCTCCTGCGACAGCTGCTGATGCTGCGCCAGCACGCGACAGCTCTGATTCCACTGCCGATAACTTTGCGCCATTTCCTGCATCAGGTCATTTTCGCCCGCATAGCCATCAAGCAACGTTTTCTGGTGCTCCGACTTAAGCAGCAGCTGATGCGCATGTTGACCATGAATCTGAATCAGCAGCTGGCCGAGATCGCGCAGTTGAGAAAGCGGGACAGAGGTGCCGTTAATAAAACCTCGAGAGCGGCCGTCGCTGCTGATGACGCGGCGCAGCAGGCATTCACTGCCTTCGTCCAGCTGATTTTCCACCAGCCAGGCCAGGGCGGAAGGGGTATCTTTCAGAGAGAAGCGGGCACAAAGATCGGCGCGATTTGCGCCCTGACGCACCATATCAGCTTCAGCGCGACCGCCCAGACAGAGGCCGAGCGCATCAATAGCAATAGATTTACCGGCACCGGTTTCGCCGGTGATGGCGGTCATGCCACGCTGAAAATCGATCTCAAGTTCACGAACAATCGCAAAGTTACTGATGGTCAGTTGTGCCAGCATAGAAAGCGTTCCTGTATGAAAACACAGATATGGTTTTTCATACAGTATATACTGGTTCCATAACCAGTAAAGTAGCTGGCAACGGATTTTAAAACAATTTTTTCGACCAGCCAAGTTTTGAGCTTAACGTGTTGAAGTAGCTATAGTTTTGTGGATGTATCAGGTTCAGGTGATCGTCATTACGGCGGATCAGTACATCTTCGCCTTCCTGAATCGGCAGCGCGATCTGGCTGTCGCAGCTGACTTCCAGGTCGCTCCGCATATGGGAAAAACGCAGGCGGATAGTGCTGTTGCTGTTAATCACCAGCGGCCTGGCTGAAAGCGTATGGGGGAACATCGGCACAATAGCAATGGCATCCAGTGAGGGCGTCAGGATAGGGCCGCCAGCGGAAAGCGAATAGGCCGTTGATCCGGTTGGCGTAGAGATTATCAGCCCGTCAGAACGCTGTGAAAAGGCAAAGGTCTCATCAATATAGACTTCAAACTCAATCATATGCGCTACCTTGCCAGGGTGCAGCACCACCTCATTGATCGCCGTACCAACGCGTGGCTCACGGCCCTGGCGGCAAACACGCGCCTCCAGCAGAAAACGGCTTTCCGTAATGTATTTGCCTTCCAATACGTCGGCTAACTGCTGCTGCGCGTTATCAGGATCGAGATCGGTCAGGAACCCCAGGTTGCCACGGTTAATGCCAATGACTTTGATATCGTAACGGGCCAGCACGCGTGCCGCGCCCAGCATATTGCCATCACCGCCTACCACTACCGCGAGATCGGCCTTTTGTCCGATATCTGACAGCGAGCCGGTTTCCACATCGGTCAGATTCAGTTCGCGGGCTATCTGCTCTTCAATGATCACCTGATAGCCTTTCGTCGTGAGCCAACGATACAGCATTTCGTGGGTGGTCAGCGCGGTAGGGTGGCGCGGATGGCCCACAATACCGATGCAGTTAAAATGGTTGTTCATGATGCTGGCGTTCCTCATGAGGTAAACTCCCTCAGACAATGTCACGGGTTCCCTTGAAACCGCAATTCTGATCCCCATAATAAGCGAACCAGCGAGATGAATGTGCACAAACGCGGAGAAATTCATGAGTAGTAAAGAACAGAACACACCAAACGAGCAAGTCTCAGACGAAATTGAGATGGAACAGGCAACCCAGGACGCGGAGACAGCAGAAGGGGTGGATCCACGTGATGAACGCATTGCCGAACTGGAAGCCCAACTGACTCAGGCGCAGGGTGGAGTGCGTGAAGCGCAGCTGCGTGCGCAGGCCGAAATTGAAAATATTCGTCGCCGCACCGAACTGGATGTGGAAAAGGCGCATAAATTTGCGTTGGAAAAATTTGCCAACGAGCTGCTGCCGGTCATTGACAGCCTGGAGCGCGCGCTGGAAGTTGCTGATAAAGAAAACAGCGAGCTGACCGCGATGATCGAGGGCATCGATCTGACCCTGAAATCCCTGCTTGGCGCCGTACGTAAGTTCGGCGTGGAAGTGGTTGGCGACGTCAACGTGCCGTTTAACCCGGAAATCCATCAGGCGATGTCCATGATGGAATCCGAAGACGTGGCGCCAAATCACGTGC
>DOOK01000471.1 GCA_003512805.1 Erwinia sp.
AAACTTCGCCGCAGCCTGGCCCATCGACAGCGTAGCGGAGCCACCACCGGCTTTGGCTTCGACCACTTCCGTACCCGCATTCTGGATGCGTTTAGTCAGGTCGGTTACTTCCTGTTCGGTAAAACTTACCCCCGGGATCTGTGACAGCAGCGGCAGGATTGTCACGCCTGAATGGCCACCGATAACCGGCACGTTCAGCGCCGCCGGATCTTTACCTTTTAGCTCCGCCACGAAGGTGCCAGAGCGGATAATATCCAGCGTGGTCACGCCAAACAGTTTGTTTTTATCGTAAACGCCCGCTTTCTTAAGAACCTCGGCGGCGATAGCCACGGTGGTATTAACAGGGTTAGTAATGATGCCAATTAACGCTTTTGGACAGGTAGCGGCGACCTGCTCAATCAGGTTGCGCACGATACCAGCATTCACGTTAAACAGGTCTGCACGATCCATACCCGGCTTACGCGCCACGCCCGCGGAGATCAGAACGACGTCGGCGCCATGCAGAGCAGGCGTGGCGTCTTCTCCGCTAAAGCCTTTGATTTTCACTGCCGTAGGGATGTGGCTCAGATCGACAGCCACGCCAGGCGTCACAGGCGCGATATCATACAGTGAGAGCTCTGAACCTGCCGGAAGTTGGGTTTTAAGCAGAAGAGCAAGTGCCTGGCCAATGCCGCCAGCCGCGCCGAGAACTGCAACTTTCATCCTAAACTCCTTATTATTTTTGAGGGGGAAGTGCCGTGGAATCATTTGCTTATGAGCATATCTGGCCTGCGAGGCCTGAGCGACGATCTTTACCCTTATACACGATGGCGCATCATACAGGATAAAGCGACGAGGGACTGATCGCACGCTGCCGATTAAGGCCATTCATGGCTGCAGGCAACGCGATCACCGCTACCCTACACCGTTAATACTTAGCCAAACAACATCAATTTTATAACAATCTGTTCACTTATTGTGCGTGACGTTGCCCAATAAGGCGAATTTTTCAGAAGAATAGTCGGCAGCACGGGTAAGACGGCGTAAGAGAACGGCTTTATTTGCATAAAAATTCAAAAAAATGCATAATAGATCGTTATCCCGAGTGGGAATTTCCTTGCGACCTCTAGCGAAAAACTATGCGTAATCCAGCAAAACAAGAAGATCTCATTAAGGCATTTAAGGCCTTATTAAAAGAAGAAAAATTTAGCTCGCAGGGCGAGATCGTCACTGCGCTCCAGGAACAGGGCTTTGATAATATCAATCAGTCTAAGGTGTCGCGTATGCTGACGCGCTTTGGCGCCGTGCGCACGCGCAACGCCAAAATGGAGATGGTTTACTGTCTGCCTGCCGAGTTAAGCGTGCCGACCACCAGCAGCCCGTTAAAAAACCTGGTGCTTGATATCGATCATAACGATGCGCTTATCGTGATCCATACCAGCCCTGGTGCAGCACAGCTGGTTGCCAGAATGCTGGACTCGTTCAGCAAGCCAGAAGGTATCCTGGGAACCATCGCCGGTGATGACACCATTTTTATCACGCCGGCTCGTCACGTTAGCATCAGGCATCTGCGTGATTCCGTGATGAAATTTTTCGATCAGTCGTCATAAACTGCCGGTTTTTATGCAGTTTTTTATCGTTTTTCCTTCGCGCTGACGACCGTCGGCGCTTTATATCTCTCTGCTCACCCGCCGATAAAACAGCATAATCCACTCTATTATTCCCCCCTTGCCGCCGTTTAAATCCAGGGACTCTCGTCTCATAGTGTGATCTGCCACAAATAAGCGCACAAATGGTTAAATTGATCTATCTCAATGTTTTTAGACGTATTTAACCTGACCAGGGCAAATTATAAGCATCTTTTATAACCGAACGTTATTAAAAAGTGGTTAACGGCTTAAATATCGCAACAAAACATTATTAGCATGCTATTAATATTTTCCGTTATTAGATCTATACTCTTTTTCGTGATGTGAATCACACTAACAACACGATAAAAACAACGACGAGGAAAAATTTCATGAACGTAAAAACCAGTATGGCTGCCGTTAGCCTGCTTTCCGTGCTCTCTTTTGGTGCTTTTGCAGCTGAATCTGTTAACGCGGATCAGGCGCAAAGCATGCAATCGATCGGCACCGTCAGCGTGAGCGGCGTCAGCGCATCCCCTACGGATATTAATGCCCAGCTAAGCCAAAAGGCCGATGCCCAGGGCGCTAAGGCCTATCGTGTGGTAGAGGCCTATTTGAACGGCAACTACCATGCCACGGCTGAGCTGTATAAATAATTCTTTAACCCTGACGATAACCCCAAGAATAATAAACGTTTTACAGCCCTTTCGGTTATCGCCCTACTTCTGGAGCATCTGCTATGAACACGAAATTTACGCTTGCTGTATTAGGTCTGGCTTCCGTTCTCTCTTTCGGCGCCAGCGCGGCTAACCTTGTGACCGATCAACAGGTTGCCAGTGAAAATCTGCAGTCTATAGGGACCATCAGCGTCAGCGGCATTGATGGCGCGCCAACCACTATTCGCCAGCAGCTTTCACAGAAAGCTGACGAACAGGGCGCAAAATCCTATCGGGTGATTGAGGCCTACAACAACGGCAACTATCACGCGACCGCAGAACTTTATAAATAAGATGGGCGACGGGCAGGCGTTGAACCTGCCTCTCTGTCGACGACCTGAAAGGTTTCAGACGCGGGTTGTTGATGACAATGAGGATAGAAAATCATGAAAACAACTTTTGCCGTACTAAGCCTGCTCTCCGTACTCTCTTTCGGCGCTTCCGCTGCACAGCTGGTTAACGCAGAGCAATCACAAAATCTGCAATCTGCAGGCACCATTTCGTTAGGTGGCATAGCGGGTGCACCGATGGATATCCGTCAGCAGCTGTCGCAGAAAGCGGATGAGCAAGGTGCCAGCGCCTATCGCGTTATAGAAGCACGCAATGACGATCGCTGGCACGTTACCGCTGAACTCTACAAGTAATTCCTCGTCACCGTACCCTACGGTTTATGACGAACCTTTTGGCCCCGTTCGCCGGGGCCCTTTTTCGTTTCAGCGCACATTAAAGCGCAGCTCGCCTTCCAGCTCCTCCTCTGCTTCATCAAACAGCAGAATTAGCGCGCCATAGCGCCGACGCTGACCTGTGCCGAGATGCACAAACACGATCTCCAGCGGCAGCGGCAGCAACCTTTCACTTACCACATCCCACAGGCTGTCCAGGTCCGTAATAAGCCGATCGCTTAGCGAAAAGCGCTCGCTGAACTGACGGAGAAAATGCGCCTGGTCTACGATCTCATTAAAATCAAAAATTTCTGTTCTCATACTGCCGCTCCCAGGGAAAACGGTCGGGCGACGCCGGGCCGCCCGGTGAGTTACAGTCCCCCAATATGCAGGGCTTTGACCTCTAAAAACTCTTCCAGTCCCAGCACCGATCCTTCCCGTCCCAGTCCGGACTCTTTTACGCCGCCAAACGGTGCCAGCTCGGTGGATACCGCGCACTCATTGATGCCAATCATGCCGCTTTCCAGCGCTGCCGACACGCGGAAAATACGCTGTACATCGCGAGTATAGAAATAAGCGGCCAGACCAAATTCGGTATCATTGGCGCGACGGATGACCTCCTCTTCGCTGTCGAAACGGAAACAGGCAGCTACCGGGCCGAACGTCTCTTCCCTGGCCAGCATCATCTTTTCATTGGCTTCGGCAATGACCGTTGGCTGCCAAAAATTACCGCCAAGTCCGTGTCGGTCACCGCCGACAACGATTTCCCCGCCTTTCGCTTTGGCATCCTTAACGTGCTGTTCCACCTTATCTACGGCGGACGCTTCAATGAGTGGGCCCACTACTACACCTTCCTCACTGCCGTTCCCCACCTTTAGCCTGCTCACCTCTTCCGCCAGCTGGCTGACAAAGCGGTCGTAAACGCTGTTGTGAATAAAGAAGCGGTTAACGCTGACGCACACCTGGCCCGCATTGCGGAATTTGTTGGCAATGGCCCCTTTTACAGCCGCGTCGATATCCGCATCTTCAAATACGATATAGGGCGCGTTACCTCCCAGCTCCATCGACACTTTTTTCATCGTTTCGGCGGCGTTACGCATCAGCAGCTTGCCGACCTCGGTGGAGCCGGTAAAAGAGATCTTTCTGACCACCGGACTGGCCATAATGGCCTCGCTGATGGCTTTGGTATCCCCCGCCACGGCATTCAACACACCATCAGGCACGCCTGCTTTTTTCGCCAGTGCGACCAGCGCAAAGGCCGACAGCGGCGTGTTATTGGCGGGTTTGATAATGCCGGTACAGCCGGCGGCCAGTGCGGGTCCCAGTTTGCGCGTCAGCATCGCCATGGGGAAATTCCAGGGCGTAATAGCCGCGACCACGCCGATGGGTTCACGCGTAGCCAGAATGCGCGATCCCGCTTTAGCGGGGGGGATAATTTCACCGTTAGCGCGTTTTGCCTGTTCGGCAAACCACTGAATAAAGCTGGCGGCATACTCGACCTCGCCTTCGGCCTCTTTAACCGGCTTGCCCTGTTCCGCCGTCATCAGTTTGCCCAGCCAGGCTTTGTTGTCGACGATCAGCTGGTACCAGCGGTAAAGGATTTCACTACGTTCTTTGGCGGTTTTGGCCCGCCAGGCAGGAAAGGCTTTTGCCGCAGCGGTAATGGCCCGCTCGGTTTCTGCTTTACCGGCGCGCGCGACCTGAGTTATCACTTCACCCGTGGCCGGATTCAGTACGTCAAAGGTTTCGTTCCCCTGCTGCCACTGCCCATCGATAAAAAAGCCAGTCTGAAATAAATCGTTGTCCTGAAGTGAGTGACTCATCGTGTTCTCCCATTGGATTGCCGTTGGGATAAGTATAGATGGCGGCCTGCGTGACAGGCCGTGAGAAAAGTAAGAAGCGGAGATCTCTTAGTCAGATTTGTACCAGCGTCGTCTGGTATTTTTTTAACATACTTGCCAGACGCTGCACGGGTTCCGTCACGCTTAACGGCGCCTCGTAATGCACCAGCTTCTGCTGATAGATAGCCAGTTCGGCCAGAAGCCGCTCAAAATAGTGGCGACGTTTGGCATCGCTGCGCGCTGAGATAACCCGATCCGCCGTATGGCGCAGCTGCTTGTGGAAAGCAGAAAGATCGCTGTTAATCGGGATATCGGCATCGCGTAAACGCTGGTGACCAATAATCAATGTCAGTGCAATACGAAACTTGTCGATATCGCCCGGGAAAATATTCAGCAGCATAAAAAGCTGCTGGTATAGCGCGGGCAGGTGGTTTTCCCGGCGGCGGGC
>DOOK01000271.1 GCA_003512805.1 Erwinia sp.
AAGTCCACTTTTCTCTCCGTCGGGCATGGAAGGCACCTGCTATAACGCCTTAAGTCAGCTTCTCTCTTTCCCGTGCATGGAAAGAGCCTGCTATAACGCCTTAAGTCCGCTTTTCTCTTCGTCAGGCATGGAAGCCACCTGCTATAAAGCCGCAGGTCAGGCTTTCTTTTGTTGCGATATGACTGGAGCCTGCAGAGAGGGGAGGGGCGTTCTCTTTTCGTCCGACATCAGCGAACGAAAAGAGGTCGCCTTATGGGTCAGGCAGCACGAACCTGTGGCATAGCGATATCGGCGCTGATGCGCATGCCTTCGGCGTCAAACACCATGCAGTGATGAGGGTGAAAAGTGGGCTTCAGCTTCTGGTAAGGGCGGAAATGCACGTCGCCCGGCAACAGCATTTTGAAGCCATCGTGACCGTGGCCCTGGCCAAACAGGTAGGTATTATTGCCAAGCCGCTCAACGACTTCACAGTGAAAGTCGAGATGCAGCGGGGCGTCGCCGCCAATGTGTAGCTGCTCCGGGCGAATACCCAGCGTAATGGCGTCGCCCGGCTGTAACAGGCGCACTGGCGGCGGCAGCTGCAGCGTATGTTCGCCCTCATTGATACTGGCGATAAGTCCATTGGGGCCGCACTGCTGTACGCGCGCCGGGAGGAAATTCATTTTCGGCGAGCCGATAAAGCCGGCGACAAAGCGGTTTACCGGATTGTAATAAAGCGCCATAGGCGATCCAACCTGTTCCACCTTGCCGTAGTTCATCACGACGATCTTATCTGCCAGCGTCATCGCCTCGATCTGATCGTGGGTGACATAAACCATGGTGGTCTTCAGCTCCTGATGCAGCCTGGCAATGTGCAGCCGCATATCAACACGCAGTTCGGCATCCAGGTTCGACAACGGCTCATCAAACATAAATACCCGCGGGTTACGCACAATAGCGCGGCCAATGGCAACACGCTGACGTTGGCCGCCAGAAAGCTGTTTCGGTTTACGGTCGAGAAGATGGGAAAGCTGCAGCGTTTTCGACACCATCTCTACCTGGTGCTGAATCTTCGCTTTCGGCACGCCGTTAACCTTCAGGCCGTAGCCGATGTTCTCTGCCACCGTCATATGTGGGTAAAGCGCATAGGACTGAAACACCATTGCCACGCCGCGATGAGCGGGCGCGATGTCATTCATCACCTCGTCACCAATCAGGATCTCACCGTCGCTTATCTCTTCCAGTCCGGCAATCAGCCGTAGCAGGGTGGATTTACCACAGCCGGAGGGGCCGACGAAAACGGCAAACTCGCCCGCCTCAATATCAAGATCGATATTTTTCAGCGTTTCTGTTTTACCAAAGCGTTTGGTGACGTTTCTCAGTCTGATACTGGACATGCTGATCCTCATGGCAAGAAGGTTTGGCTGGTTATGGATGTACTACGTATGACAATTCTGTCATTTTCACGTCAGCCCTGATGGTGCCTGCGCTGACTATAACGCCGTGCCGGAGCGCGCCCTACCGCTGTTGTTGATTTCTGTAATACCGATCACACATTGATATGAAGGGGCTGGAGCGCGGTCGCGGTTACGCGTAGCTTAGGCCGCCAATGCGATACGTCGTTTTGGCTTTGTAGCCTGAGAAAGCCGAGTCAAAACGCCCATTGCGCGACCTGATCACAGCACGTGACAGCTAAAAATGTCATACCTTCACATGGGGTGTTTAATGAAAATCAAATCCGGCGTTACCCTTCTTCTGTCAGCCTTGGTGCTGAATCAGTCGGCCTGGGCCGCGCAACAGCTCACCGTCTGGGAGGATATTAAAAAATCGGACGGCATTAAAACGGCGGTCGTCGATTTTCAAAAGCAGTTTAATGTTGAGGTGAAGGTGCAGGAGATGCCGTTTGCCCAGCAGGTTGAAAAATTACGACTCGATGGCCCGGCCGGCATTGGGCCGGACGTGTTGGTTATCCCTAACGATCAGCTGGGCAGCGCGGTCGTACAGGGGCTACTGGCGCCGCTGGACGTTGCAGCAGCAGAGCAGGCGATCTACACGCCATCCGCCATGGCGGCATTCACGCAGGGTAAGGTGGTTTACGGCATCCCAAAAGCCGTCGAAACGCTGGTGCTGATTTACAACAAGGATCTGCTGCCGTCACCGCTGAAATCGCTGGAGGAGTATCGCGCTTTCTCTCAGAAACAGCGTGCGGTGCAGCAATATGGCCTGTTAGCGAAATTTGACCAGCTTTACTACAGCTGGGGCGTTATGTCGCCGATGGGCGCCTACATCTTTGGCAAAGACAGCAAGGGTGCCCTCGCTACCCAGGATGTCGGATTAAGCACGGCTGGCAGCGTCGAAGCCGTGACTTACCTCAAGCGTTTCTTCAGCGAAGGGCTGTTACCGAGCGGCATCATGGGCGAAAACGGCCTGAATGCCATTGACTCCCTGTTTACCGAGAAAAAAGCCGCGGCGGTTATCAACGGACCGTGGGCCTTCCAGCCTTATCAGGCGGCGGGCATCAACTATGGCGTGGCGCCGCTCCCGCTGCTGCCTAACGGCAAGCCGATGAGTTCGTTCCTCGGCGTCAAAGGTTATGTGGTCTCGACCTGGAGCAAAGACCGGACGCTGGCGCAGAAATTCATCACCTTTATCAACCAACCGCAGTACGCGAAAGAGCGCTATCAGAAAACGCAGGAGATCCCGCCGGTAACTGCACTGATGAACGATCCGATCATTAAAGATGACGAGAAAGCCAACGCGGTAGCGGTACAGGCGACTCGAGCGTCGGCGATGCCGGGCGTACCGGAAATACAGGAAGTCTGGGGCCCGGCTAACGCCGCGCTGGAGCTAAGCGTTTCCGGCAAGCAGGAACCGAAGGCCGCGCTGGATAACGCCGTGAAGCAAATTTCCATGCAGATCGAAGCGATGCAGGCCAGTAACCAGTAATGCAGGTTCGCGGGGTAACCCGCACAGGATAAGGATCCGGGTGTGACTATTTCTTCTGATGAAAAGCTGGCGACGCTTAAGCGTCCGCGTCGCCACGCGACGACCGGCGCCCTGCTGGCGTTGCTGCCTGGCTGCGGCCATTTTTACCACCGGCAGTGGGCCAAAGGGCTCTGCTTTTTGATTTTGCTGGGTAGCTTTGCCGGCATCTTCCATGATTTTCTCCGGCAGGGGCTGTGGGGGCTTTACACGCTGGGCGAAGAGGTGCCGCGCGATAACTCGATCTTCCTGTTGGCCGAGGGCATTATCAGCGTGCTTATCGTTGCCTTCGGGCTGGCGCTCTGGGCGCTGTCGGCGCGTGACGCCTGGATCAACGGGGCGAAGCGCGACGACCATCAGCCCTTGCACAGCGTGCGCCAGCAGTATCAGCTGCTGCTGCGTGATGGCTTTCCCTACCTGATGATTTCACCCGGCTTTATCCTGCTGGTGTTTGTGGTGGTCTTCCCGATCCTGTTTGGTTTCGCCATCGCCTTTACCAACTATAACCTTTACCACACGCCGCCGGCGAAGCTGGTGGACTGGGTCGCTTTTAAAAACTTCATCAACATTTTCACCCTGTCGATATGGCGTTCCACTTTCCTGGATGTGCTGCAATGGACGGTAGTGTGGACGCTGCTGGCCACTACGCTGCAGTGCAGCGTGGGCGTGATGCTGGCGATCCTGGTGAATCAGAAAGATCTGCCCTTCAAGCCCCTGATCCGTACCATTTTTATCCTGCCGTGGGCGGTGCCCGGTTTTGTCACTATTTTAGTGTTTGCCGGCATGTTCAACGACAGTTTTGGAGTGATCAATAACGCCATCCTTCATTTCTTTGGCATTGCGCCGAAGGCGTGGATGACCGATCCCTTCTGGACCAAAACGGCGCTGATCATGATGCAGACCTGGCTAGGCTTTCCGTTTGTTTTCGCCATGACCACGGGCGTGCTGCAGGCTATTCCTGACGATCTCTATGAGGCGGCAATCATGGACGGCGCCAGCGCGTGGACGCGGTTAAAAACCATTACGCTGCCGCTGGTGCTTTATGCCATTGCGCCGATCATCATCACTCAGTACACCTTCAACTTTAATAATTTCAACATCATCTACCTGTTTAACAACGGCGGGCCAGCGGTAGCCGGCTCGAATGCTGGCGGGACCGATATCCTGGTGTCGTGGATTTATAAGCTCACCATGTCGTCTTCGCAGTACGCCATAGCCGCCACCATCACTATTTTGCTGTCGATTTTTGTGGTGGGTCTTGCACTGTGGCAGTTCCGTGCGACGCGGTCGTTTAAACAAGATGAGATGGCGTAAGGGAGCAGTTATGGCGAAGTCTGTCAGTATTAAACGCGAAAAATGGGTGCGCCTGTCGTTGACCTGGCTGGTGGTGTTAGCGGTTTCAACCATCATTATCTATCCGCTAATCTGGACGGTAGGCGCGTCGCTGAATGCAGGCAACAGCCTGCTCAGTAGCTCGATTATTCCGGAAAATGCATCGTTGCAGCACTATCGCAATTTGTTTAACGGCACCGTGCCTTACCTGACCTGGTACTGGAACTCGATGAAAATCAGCTTCCTGACCATGGTATTGACCCTGCTCAGCGTCAGCTGTACCGCCTATGCCTTTTCGCGCTTTCGCTTCAAAGGACGGCAGAACGGGCTGATGCTGTTTCTGCTGTTACAGATGATCCCGCAGTTCTCCGCGCTGATCGCTATTTTTGTGCTGTCGCAGCTTCTGGGGCTGATCAACAGCCATATTGCGCTGGTGCTGATTTACGTCGGCGGCATGATCCCGATGAACACCTGGCTGATGAAGGGCTATCTCGATTCGATTCCTAAAGATCTGGATGAATCGGCACGGATGGACGGCGCGGGCAA
>DOOK01000268.1:0-4777 GCA_003512805.1 Erwinia sp.
ACCAATTTCACGACGCTTAGGCGAGCCTACCATACCGGTTTCACCTACGGAGTACGGAGGGAAGTTGTAGTGGAACAGGAAGTTGTCGGTGCGCTCACCCATCAACTCATCCAGGTTCTGAGCGTCACGCGCGGTACCCAGCGTAGCCGTTACCAGCGCCTGAGTTTCGCCACGCGTAAACAGCGCGGAACCGTGAGTACGTGGCAGCACACCGGTGCGGACGTCCAGACCACGGATCATATCTTTTTCACGACCGTCGATACGCGGCTCGCCACGCAGAATGCGGCTACGCACCACGTTCTTTTCCAGGCCGTGCAGGATGTCGCTGATTTCGCCATCGTCCAGGCTTGCGTCTTCCGCCAGCAGCGCTGCGGTGGTTTCAGACTTGATCACGTCAACCTGAGCGTAACGCTCCTGTTTTTCGGTGATGCGGTAAGCATCGCTCAGACGGGATTCAGCCAGCGCGGCGATACGGCTGTGCAGCGCTTCGTTAACGGCTTCCGGCTGCCATTCCCAGCGAGGCTTGCCCGCTTCGGCAACCAGCGCTTTGATATTTTCAATCACAACCTGCTGCTGCTCGTGGCCAAATACCACGGCGCCCAGCATCTGATCTTCGCTTAACAGCTCGGCTTCGGATTCCACCATCAGCACGGCACCTTCGGTACCGGCAACAACCAGATCCAGCTTGCTTTCTTTCAGCTCATCGCTGGTTGGGTTCAGCACGTACTGGTCGTTGATATAGCCTACGCGAGCAGAACCAATAGGGCCGTTAAAAGGAATACCTGACAGGCTCAGCGCAGCGGAAGCACCGATCATGGCAACGATATCCGGGTTAACCTGTGGGTTAACGGAAACCACGGTGGCAATCACCTGGACTTCGTTAACAAAGCCTTCCGGGAACAGCGGACGAAGCGGACGGTCAATCAGACGCGCAATCAGCGTTTCGCCTTCGCTTGGACGGCCTTCACGGCGGAAGAAGCTACCCGGGATACGACCAGCAGCGTAGGTACGCTCCTGATAGTTGATGGTCAGAGGGAAGAAGTCCTGACCCGGCTTGGCTTTTTTCTGACCGACAACGGTCACAAATACGGCGGTGTCGTCCATGCTGACCATAACGGCAGCGGTGGCCTGACGAGCCATCATACCGGTTTCAAGCGTGACGGTATGCTGACCATACTGGAATTTTTTTACGATCGGATTCAGCAAAATTATGTCCTTAACGTTCCTGGCAAGTATTTTTCCTGCCGTGACTCTTAAATCCTCATTGCATCCTCGCGACTAATGACAACCCTAATCCCTTATGGGACAAAGCCTCTCATTAGCCGCGCGAACCTCTGCAACTGAAGATCACACCCAGCAACAATACAATAGTTTGACCTGGATTGCTGCCGCCTCACTGAAAAAAGGGGCCATAAAGGCCCCTTTTTAGCGAAACTCGTACAAATCTGCCTTTTTTCCATTTTTCCCTGCCACGAATGACAAGAGAGAGGAAAGCAGACTGCAAGACTTAGCGACGCAGACCCAGACGCTCGATCAGGCTGGTGTAACGTGCAACGTCTTTACGCTTCAGGTAATCCAGCAGCTTACGACGCTGTGAAACCATGCGCAGCAGACCGCGACGGCTGTGGTGGTCTTTTTTGTGCTCAGAGAAGTGACCCTGCAGATGGTTAATCTGAGCGGTCAGCAGAGCAACCTGAACTTCGGTAGAACCACTGTCGTTAGCATCACGGCCGTAATCAGCAACGATCTGCGCTTTGTTTTCTGCACTTAGAGACATTTTACTACTCCAAATTTTAAGATAAATGTACAGGCGCCGATCTCTAATTCAGCCACCCAATGTAAAGCCGCGCCATTCTACTCTGAGCCTGTGGCTTTCGCAAATGATGCGTCGGAATATTCTACTACCAGTCGACGCGGCGCTACGCGGCCATCTTCAGCCACTTCTGCCATGCCGATAAATTTACGCGCTTCACCTTCCGTTACGCGTACCAGCCCGGAAGCCGGTACGTTCGCCGCCTGCACCGGCATCCCCTGTTTGAACCAGGCCGCCGCGCTGACGAGCAAGTTTACTTCAGGGTAGGCCTCTGCCGGGCTGTCCATCGGCATCAGTAGCGGATCGAGTAGCTCTGCCGCCGGGCGATCGCTACGCGCGGCTTCTTCGCTCAGCGCCTGCAACTGCTCCAGCGTAACCATCGCGGCAATCGGATAGGTAGCTACCTGCAGACGGCGCAGAAAAATCACGTGCGCACCGCAGCCCAGTATCTCGCCTAGATCGTCCGTAATGGTACGGATGTAAGTCCCTTTAGAGCAGTGGATTTCCAGCTCCAGCTCCGTTCCTTCAAGACGAATAAATTTTAGCTCGTAAACGGTAATGCTGCGTGCTTCACGAGGCACTTCAACGCCTTCACGCGCATATTCATAGAGCTTACGCCCCTGATATTTGAGCGCGGAATACATCGACGGCACCTGTTGGGTTTCGCCCCGAAAGCTTTCCAGCGCCGCTTCAAGCTGCGCCTCGGTGAAATTCACCGGCCGCTCGCTGATGATCTGCCCATCCGCATCAGAAGTATCAGTACGCTGACCTAAGCGCGCGATAACGCGATAGCGCTTATCGGAGTCGAGCAGATAGCGGGAAAACTTGGTTGCTTCGCCCAGACAGATGGGCAGCATGCCGGTCGCCAGCGGATCGAGCGCGCCCGTATGGCCCGCCCGGTTGGCGTTAAACAGCCGCTTTACTTTTTGCAGCGCGTCGTTGGATGACAGGCCACCAGGTTTGTCCAACAGCAGAACGCCATGAATATCGCGTCCGCGACGACGAGGGCGACTCATTACTCCTCCTTGTCGTCTTCCGCAGGGCCACGGCGCTCGGCGTCGTTGCGAACTACGTTAGTGACAAGGTTAGACATGCGCATGCCTTCTACCAGCGAGTTATCGTAGAAGAAGGTCAGCTCCGGCACGATACGCAGGCGCATCGCTTTGCCCAACAGTGAACGGATATAGCCTGAAGCATCACCCAGCGCACGCAGGCCGCCTTTGATGGCGTCTTCGTCTTTATCGTTCAGGAAGGTTACGAACACTTTTGCATAGGCCAGATCGCGGGATACATCCACACCGGAAACCGTGACCATCATACCCAGACGCGGATCTTTGATCTCGCGTTGTAAAATAATCGCGATCTCTTTCTGCAGTTCCTGGGAGACGCGCTGCGGGCGACCGAATTCTTTCGCCATAATTATTCTCTCCAAATAAATACGGGAGGCGCAAAGGCCTCCCGAACAGGTTGGTCAGGCAACCATTAAGCGATGGTACGTTGGATTTCGATGATCTCGAAGACTTCGATCATATCGCCAACACGCACATCGTTGTAGTTCTTCACGCCGATACCACATTCCATGCCGTTACGGACTTCGTTAACGTCATCCTTGAAGCGGCGCAGGGATTCCAGCTCGCCTTCATAGATAACCACGTTGTCGCGCAGTACACGGATTGGGTTGTGACGCTTGATGTTGCCTTCCGTCACCATACAGCCGGCAACCGCGCCAAACTTAGGTGATTTGAACACGTCGCGCACTTCGGCCAGGCCGGTGATCTGGTGCTTGTATGCCGGCGCCAGGATACCGCTCATCGCCTGCTTCACTTCGTCAATCAGGTTATAGATGACGGAGTAATAACGCAGATCCAGGCTTTCTGAATCAATCACGCGGCGCGCAGATGCATCGGCACGCACGTTGAAGCCAACCAGGATAGCGTTGGAAGCCGCTGCCAGCGTAGCATCAGTTTCGGTGATACCGCCGACGCCAGAGCCAACGATTTTCACTTTCACTTCATCAGTGGAAAGCTTCATCAGCGAGTCAGAGATAGCTTCGACAGAACCCTGTACGTCCGCTTTAAGCACGATGTTCAGCTCGGAAACTTCGCCTTCGGTCATGTTAGCAAACATGTTTTCCAGCTTGGATTTCTGCTGACGCGCCAGCTTAACTTCACGGAATTTGCCCTGACGATACAGCGCCACTTCACGCGCTTTCTTCTCGTCACGAACCACGGTCGCTTCGTCACCGGCAGCAGGCACGCCTGACAGGCCCAGGATCTCAACCGGGATCGAAGGACCCGCAGTCAGGACTTCACGGCCCAGCTCGTCACGCATCGCACGCACACGGCCATACTCAAAGCCGCACAGGACGATATCGCCTTTGTTCAGCGTACCTTCACGAACCAGCACGGTAGCAACAGGACCACGACCTTTATCCAGGAAGGATTCGATCACGACGCCGCTGGCCATACCCTGACGAACAGCGGTCAGCTCCAGGACTTCAGCCTGCAGCAGGATGGCGTTCAACAGGTCGTCGATACCGGTTCCGGCTTTTGCGGAAACGTTAACGAACATGTTTTCGCCGCCCCACTCTTCCGGAATGATACCGTACTGAGTCAGTTCGTTTTTAACGCGATCTGGATCGGCTTCTGGCTTATCACACTTGTTCACCGCAACCACAACCGGCACTTTAGCCGCTTTGGCATGCTGGATAGCTTCGATGGTCTGTGGCATCACGCCATCATCCGCAGCAACAACCAGGATAACGATATCCGTTGCCTGAGCACCACGAGCACGCATTGCGGTAAACGCGGCGTGGCCCGGGGTATCCAGGAAGGTCACCATACCGTTGTCGGTTTCGACATGGTAAGCACCGATGTGCTGGGTAATGCCGCCCGCTTCGCCAGAGGCGACTTTAGTGGAGCGAATGTAGTCCAGCAGGGACGTTTTACCGTGGTCAACGTGACC
>DOOK01000268.1:4905-5109 GCA_003512805.1 Erwinia sp.
GTCAACGTGACCCATGATGGTCACGACCGGCGCACGGGATTCCATTGCTGCATCGGTATCACGATCGCTCATTACCGCTTCTTCCAGCTCGTTCTCGCGGCGCAGTGTCACTTTGTGACCCATTTCTTCCGCGACCATCTGGGCAGTTTCCTGATCGATGACCTGATTGATGGTGGCCATAGCAGATCGGAAGAGCGTCGTGTA
>DOOK01000260.1 GCA_003512805.1 Erwinia sp.
CTGGCGACCCTGTCTGCCCTGTCCGCCTTAACTCACTCGCGACCCTGATTGCTCTGCCTGCCCTGACTCACTGGCGACCCTGTCTGCCTTAACTCACTGGCGGCCCTGATTGCCCTGCCTGCCCTGACTCACTGGCGACCCTGTCTGCCCTGCCTGCCCTGACTCACTCGCGACCCTGATTGCTTTGCCTGCCTTAACTCACTCGCGCCCCTGATCGACCTGCCTTCCTTAACTCACTGGCGGCCCTGATTGCACTGTCTGCCTTAACTGACCGCCAGCTCTACACGCCATGACGGCTCCGGCCGCCCCGATCGCCTTACTTGCCCCGTTGTTCTTGTGGCCTTTTTGCTTATTTGCCGGGCCTGCATCACAATTTTATCTGCGCTGCTTTCGCAAACAGGGCGTCACCGCTACAGTGAACTCATCCGACCACTTCGACGATCGTAACTATGAGCCACTCTCTTTTTTCGCCACTGGATTTAGGATTTACTCAGTTAAAAAACCGGGTATTAATGGGATCGATGCACACCGGGCTGGAAGAGCATCCCGATGGCCCGCGCCGTCTGGCCGCGTTTTACGCCGAGCGCGCAGCAGCAGGCGTGGCGCTGATTGTGACCGGCGGAATTTCTCCTTCGGCGGAAGGCGTGGTCATGGCAGGCGCTTCCGTGCTCAACCACCCTGACCAGCTTGCCCATCATCGTATAGTGACGGAAGCCGTTCATCAGGCCGGCGGTAAAATCGCCATGCAGATCCTCCATGCCGGCCGTTACAGCTATCAGCCGGGCCTGGTGGCACCTTCCGCATTACAGGCGCCCATCAATCCTTTTAAACCAGCCGAGCTAAGTCACGATGCTATCCTGACGCTTATCGCTGATTTTGCACGTTGCGCCGCGCTGGCAAAACAGGCGGGCTACGACGGCGTGGAAATTATGGGCTCGGAAGGCTACCTGATTAACCAGTTTCTGGTGGCCAGAACTAACCAGCGCAATGATGAATGGGGGGGTGACGAGCTAAGGCGGATGCGATTCGCGCTGGAAATCGTGCAGGCGGTCCGCCAGGCGGTTGGCAAAGACTTTATTATTATTTATCGCCTGTCGATGCTCGATTTAGTAGAACAGGGCAACACGCTGCCACAAACGCTGCGGCTGGCAAAAGCCGTGGAAAAAGCAGGCGCGACACTGATTAACACCGGCATCGGCTGGCATGAGGCCCGTATTCCTACCATCGCGACCTCCGTGCCTCGCGGTGCTTTTGCCTGGGTAACGAAACAGCTGAAGCAGCACCTTATCGTGCCGTTAATTACCACTAACCGCATCAACGATCCGGATGTAGCCCAGGCTTTACTGGATGAAGGCTGCGCCGATATGGTCTCAATGGCACGTCCTTTCCTGGCTGATGCGGCTTTTGTACGCAAAGCGCAGGAGGGCAGAAGCGAGGAAATTAATACCTGCATCGGCTGTAATCAGGCGTGTCTGGATCAGGTGTTTGCAGGCAAGATCACCTCCTGCCTCGTTAACCCACGAGCCTGCCACGAAACCGAGATGGTCATTATGCCCGCGACCAGGCCGCAGAATCTGGCCGTCGTTGGTGCCGGACCTGCCGGGTTGGCCTTTGCCGTAAATGCGGCTGGACGAGGGCATCGCGTCACGCTGTTCGATCGGGCAGCCGATATTGGCGGGCAGTTTACGCTTGCCAGACAAATTCCGGGTAAGGAGGAGTTTAACGAGACGCTGCGCTATTACGCACGTCAGCTGATGCTGAATAACGTTAACCTGCGGCTCAACCACGCCGTTGAGGCAACAGATTTGGCCAGCTTTGATCAGGTGATCCTGGCCACCGGAGTGCTACCACGTACGCCGGAGATCCCCGGTATCGATCATCCCAGCGTGCTGAGCTATCTGGCCGTACTGCGTGATAAAAAACCGGTTGGCAGGCGCGTGGCGATCATCGGCGCCGGGGGGATTGGTTTTGATATTGCCGATTATCTGAGTCAGCATGGCGAATCTACCAGCCAGAATATTGCCGCTTTTTGCCAGGAATGGGGGATCGACCAAACCCTGCAACAGCCTGGCGGTCTGACGACGCCGCAGCCACCACAGCACGAGCGAGAAATCTGGCTGCTTCAGCGCAGACCAGGCAAACCCGGCGCAAACCTTGGCAAAACAACCGGCTGGATCCATCGTGCCAGTCTGCAAATGCGCCAGGTTCATATGTGGGGCGACGTACAGTATCTGAAAATCGACGATGCGGGGCTGCATATTCTGCGCCAGGGCGAGCCGGTTTTACTGACGGTAGATAATGTGGTGATTTGCGCAGGTCAGCAGTCTGACCGTCGGTTGGCTGCAGCACTGGGCGACCGACCCGTTCATATTATTGGCGGCGCGGATCGGGCACTGGAACTGGACGCCCGGCTCGCGATTGCACAAGGTACGCGGCTTGCGCTAACGATTTAGACACGGCAGCAACAAAAGTTATCAGCAGTCCATGCCGCCAGGTTAAGCTATCAGAATTCAGGACATCCGCTAAAAAGGTCGCCCGATGCCGCACGCTTACCGTTCCGCTCTGCTCTCTTCCTTTGCCTGGCTCGATCACGCTTTTCAGCCCGCGGGCGAGCCACCGCCGTCTGAAAGCATTATGAATCGTCAGCGCCACACGGCGAACGTCTTGCTGGACAGCGAAGCGCTGCCGGTGAAGAGCAAAGAGGCGGACGGCCTGATTGGAACAGGTGCGCATCCCGTCGCGGTCTACACCGCCGACTGCCTGCCGGTCCTGATTGTCGATGAGCGGCAAAAGCAGGTCGCCGCTGTCCACGCCGGGCTGAACGGTGCGCTGAAAGGGGTACTTATTGAGGCCATTCATCGGCTTTGCGAGCGTGGTGCGACGCCAGACAGCCTTTACCTGGCCATCGGCCCGTCGATAGGCCCCTGCTGCTATGAACTGGGCGAAGATCGCCTTGCGGCCATCCTTCAGGAGAACCCGCACGGACTGCGGCCGCTGCTGGCCTGGTCAAGACAGCAAAGCCGTAATGCGCAGGCAGTCAGGCCCCAGGCGGTTGGCACCACGCAGGGCGTGTGGTTCGACCTTGCGCTGCTGGCCAAACGCATGGCGATGCGCGAAGGCGTACCGGAAGCGCAAATTGAGCTAAGCGGCATCTGCACCTATTGTATGGCGGAAGAACAGGCAAGCTATCGCCGCAACGGCCATTTTCAGCATGGCTATCAGCAGCGATATTCCTGGATCGGGCGGCGTTAGCGCAGTTTTACCGAGCGCAGAATCACGAACTTTTGATTCGAGGCGACGGTCGTGCAGTTACCGAACAGCTTCTTCATTTTGCGATAGTAGTCGAGATGGCGGTTGCCGACGATGCGCAGCTCGCCACCGTATTGCAGGCAGCGGCGCGCGTCGCGGAACATCTGCCAGGCAATATGGTCGGTCAGCGTGTTCTGCTGATGGAAAGGCGGATTACAAAGCACCGCGTGCAGGCGATCGGAAGGGAAACCGGCCAGCGAGTTATTGACCGCAAAGTGGCTGCGATCCTTATCCTGCGGGCGGTTAACCTCCACATTCATTCGACTGCTGGCTACCGCCATCCAGGATTCATCGACAAAATGCACTTCCGCCGTGGGGTTCTGTTCCAGCGCTATCAGGCCGATCACGCCGTTGCCGCAGCCCAAATCGACAATTTCGCCGTCGATATTATCCGGCAGATGCGCCATAAAGAAGCGCGCACCGACGTCCAGTCCGCTGCGGGCGAAAACGTTGGCGTGGTTGTGGATCTGGTAAGGCGTGCCGTCCAACGGCCAGCTGTAGGTTTCCGCGCCTTCACCCAGCGTTGGCAGGTCTGGCGTACAGTAGATCAGACGCGCTTTTTTCACGGCCAGCGAGGTGGTGGTTTTCCCCAGCACGCGCTCAAACAGCTGCAGCGTCGAGGTATGAATATCTTTCGCTTTACCCGCCGCAATAACCTGCGTTTCCGGCGTCACGACATCACGTAGCGCACGCAGCTGCTGCTCAAGCAACGCAAGAGATTTAGGGATCTTAATCAGCACGCGGGCGGGGCTGGCAGGCAATGCAGCCAGGCTATCCAGAAAGTGTACGTCACCTTCGTCCATGCCGTTTTCCAGCAAATTCTGCCGCGTCGCCTGCTGGCTAATCCACGAGTCGCTGATGCTAAAAAGTTCTTCGCCCACCAGCGCGCACGCCAGCGCGCCAAAGGTGTCGTTGAAGATCAGCGTTGCGCCGCGGGCAGGCGTGTCTGCAATCTGTGCCAGTAAATATTCATCGGCGGCGTCCCACGCCTGTAACGGGCTTTCGTCACGCATCTGGGGAAAACGGTGCAGCGTCAGCGTGCGGTGGCTCAGTTCGAATTGGCTCATGGGATCTCCGGCTGGATAAAAATTCCCGCGAGTTATCCCCTAAAATGCGCCGACAGTAAATGTTTTTCTTATTCAGGCGACAGATAATACGTTTGCTGGTGAAGGTCAGCGTTTACGGACAGTTCAGCGGCACAAGCAGCCCGAACAGGTTAACGAGTTGCGCCTGTCACCGAAAATCCGTTCACGCTGGAAATTGCCCCTTTCGCCCACGGCGTGCTGCATGACGCCACGCCTTATTCGCCTGATGAAGCAGGCTGAAAGGAGCATATTCTGATGGAAACACTTTACCGTCAGGCGCGAGAAAGCGTAGCGGTAAATTTACCCATGGCTCGTCCCATCCGCCGCTGAAAATCGCCAGGCGTCATGCCTAAACACCTTCAGACCTGCAGCTGTCGCTCAGCCTTGAGCCGCCTGATGCTTATGGATAATAGCCAGAATGTCTTCAATGACCGCGCCCGGCAGTCGTCCCTCACGATAAGCCTGTAGCTCCGCTTCCCCCCCGTGGATCACCTTTTCCGGTCTTTCCACAAATGTGCCGATCGGCTCAAATTTATCATCCAGCACGACGGTAAAAGGGATACGGACCTTATCCAGAGAAAGAGCGGGCAATAATGTGCGTTCTGCGCGGCTTTTGCTGATGACTGCCTGTGAAATCGTTGGCTGTAGTTCGCTGATAAACTGCATGGCAGTGACGTTGCGCTGGCAGTCAGGGCACCATAATTCAGCCGCAGTAAGCAGATAATATGTGCCGCGGACCTGTTTTATCTGCTCTTTCAGCTCGCTGGAAACATACTCTTCTGAAACCAGTTTCGCACGAGCCTCTTTTACCGCAGCAATCTCACCAGCGAGGCCGGTTCGGGCAAAAATCTCAAAGCCCGCGCCCGCGCTGAACAGCTCTCTGTAATCGATCATGGTTACTCCGAATTATCCACCAAAACGACAGTATGCGAAAAGAACCTCGGGCTTGCAACGTCGTGCGCAATCGGCGCAAAGATTCCCCGATGCGGCGTACGCGTGATAAAATCTGCGTTTCGATCTTATTCGTGCGGGAGCGCCTGTGTCTTTACTCTATTTGCAAGGTTATCCGGAGTCGCTGCTGACTCAGGTGCAGCAGCTAATCGACCAGCAACGGCTGGGCGAAGTGCTGCAGAAACGCTATCCCGACGCGCACGGCATCACCAGCGATAAGGCGTTATACGATTACGCGCTGACCCTGAAAAACCAGGCGCTGCGCAATGCGCCCCCGCTGAACAAAGTGATTTATGACAGCAAAATTAAGGTGATGAAAGACGCACTGGGCCTGCATACTGCCATTTCTCGCGTCCAGGGCGGCAAGCTGAAGGCGAAAGCGGAAATCCGCGTGGCGACCATCTTCAAACAGGCCCCGGAAGCTTTTTTACGCATGATCGTGGTGCACGAGCTGGCACACATTAAAGAGAAAGATCATAACAAAGCGTTTTATCAACTCTGCTGCCATATGGAACCGCAGTATCACCAGCTGGAATTTGATACGCGCCTGTGGCTGACCGAACAGGCTCTGCGCGGAAAAGAAAGCTGACGCTGGCTTCCTCTTTTGCCACGGACGCGCTCGCCGTGGCGTTGAAAGCAACATCATCCCGTTATAAAAAATCCTTCGCTTTCTGGATCAGGCTGGTTTTGGTCAGCGCGCCAAGGAACCGGCGCTCAACAGCATTGTTCAGTACAGGCAGTCGCTCCAGCGTAACTCTGGCGAAGGCTTCCCAGCCTTCTCTGATAGTTTGATTTTCAAAAACATAAGGGAAGGTATCGTCCGTCACGCAGCTTATCGGCGAGTGCAGCGTAATCTCCTTATCCAGCACCTTGCGCGAGATATCGTGAATGGATACCGCGCCCATAAACTGTCCGGTTTCGTTAATCACATACACAAAGCGTTCGCGCTTCAGCGAACTGACCGCCAGCGCCTTACCGACGGGATCCTGCGGCTGTAGCGCCGCGCCAGAGACGATAAACTGCGAGATAATCCCGTTATCGAAATCGAATTTGGCGTCTGAACGGCTAAAGTGGTTCTGAATAACCGGGTAGGTGCTGCTGGACTGCAGGCGATACACCACCATAAAGGCCAGCGCGCAGGCGATCATCGTGGGAAACAGCAGGCTGCTGTTCAGCGTCATTTCCAGCACCATCAGCATCGCCATCAGCGGTGCCTGGCTGACCGATGCCAGCACCGCCCCCATGCCAACGGCGGCGAAAATCACGGCGTTATCCACCGGAAGACCGGCCAACGATGCCAGGGTAGCGACCACTACGCCCAGCAGTGCACCGGTCAGCAGCGACGGTGTAAACAGCCCACCGACGGCATTGGATCCTACCGAAATGGCAGTAGCCAGCATCTTGAGTAATAAGAGCGCAATCAGCCCTTTCAACATAAAGCCGCCAGCCATGATCTCCACGATCACTTCGTAGCCATTGCCGAGCACCTTAGTACTGCCGATAGCCAGCACACCCACCATGGCACCGCCTAATCCCAGCCGTAGCGGCAGGCTTTTAACACGGCTAAAGCGCTTGCGACTCTGTGCGATAAGCCAGATCAACGCCCAGCCGGCCAGCCCCGCCAGCAGGCCAATCAACACCGTCAGCAACATATTTTCCGGCGTCAGCGCAAACTGCGCATGGGCAAAAGGATAGAGGGCGGAACGGTAGCCCAACGTGTACATGGTCAGGACAGCCATGCCAGCGGAGATAATCAGTGGGATCAGCCGCTGTAAGGCAGAAATACCGAACGCAATCTCCGCCACGAAAATTGCCGAGGCGAGCGGCGCATGATAAACGGAGGAGAGGCCTGCCGCCGCCGCCATCGCCACAACGTCCATGTTCTTCAGCGGCAGATTTTTAAAGCAAAAGCGTCCCATCAGGCTACCGGCCAGCGCCGAAAGCTGTACCATTGGCCCCTCTTTACCAATCGATGCCCCGCTGCTGATGCTGGCGATGGAAGAGAGCGCGCGAAACAACGACGTTTTGGTCGGCACCGCGTCCAGCCTGGCGTTAATCACTTCCAGATAATCAGTACGAATCGTGGCTTTTTGTTCAATAGCGGTCGCATAGCGCAGGAAAAAACCG
>DOOK01000261.1 GCA_003512805.1 Erwinia sp.
CTGCTGAACCGCTCTTCCGATCTCGACATCCTTGCTTTGCGCTTCTGAGCATTCACGGGTACAGCCCGACACGCCAAACTTCATCTTATGCGGTGTACGGATGCCCTTGTAGCGGTTTTCCAGCTCCACGCCCAGTCCGATGGAGTCACCCACACCAAAGCGGCACCAGCTGCTGCCTACGCAGGTTTTTGCCATACGTAGCGCTTTGGCATAAGCGTGACCGGTTTCAAAACCGGCTTCAATCAGCGTCTGCCAGATAGCGGGCAGATCGTCTTTATGAGCGCCGAACAGGCCGATACGCTGCGAACCGGTGATCTTGGTATAAAGGCCGTAGCGGCTGGCCACCTCGCCAATGGCTATTAGCCCGGCTGGGGTGATCTCGCCACCGGCGGAACGAGGGATGATGGAGTAGGTACCGTCTTTCTGGATGTTGCCAAGGAAACTGTCGTTGCTGTCCTGTAAAGGCGCCAGGGACGGCTGTAGCGCGTAGTCGTTCCAGCAGGAGGCAAGTAGCGAAGCCACTGTCGGCTTACAGACCTCGCAGCCGTAGCCCTGGCCATATTTAGCGAGCAGCTGCTCGAAGGTCTTAATCTCTTCCACGCGGATGAGGTGATACAGCTCCTGGCGCGAATAGTGAAAATGTTCACAAAGGTGGCTGTTAACTTCGATACCCTGGCGGCTCAGCTCTGCGTTCAGCACCTGGGTCATCAGCGGCACGCAGCCGCCGCAGCCCGTACCCGCTTTGGTTTCTGCCTTCAGCGCCGCAACAGTATGACAGCCGTTCTGAATGGCCAGCACCAGATCGCCTTTAGTGACGTCGAAACAGGAACAGATTTGCGCCGTTTCCGGCAGCGAATCGACGCCCAAAGCCGGTTTATTTCCCGCATGGGCGGGCAGGATCAGCGTATCGGGATGGTCCGGCAGCTCGATCCCGTTAAGCATCAGCTGCAGCAGATTGCCGTAGTCGCTGGTATCCCCGACCAGCACCGCTCCAAGCAGCTTTTTATTGTCCGGGCTGACCACCAGCCTTTTATAGACTTCTTGATTTTCATCAAGATAAAGATAGCTGCGCGCGCCCGCCGTACGGCCGTGTGCATCTCCAATGCCGCCGACATCCACGCCCAGCAGTTTAAGCTTCGCGCTCATATCTGCGCCGGTAAAGGCGTTTTCCTGACCCAGCAGGCTGGCCGCCGTGACCTGCGCCATTTTGTAGCCTGGCGCAACCAGACCATAAACATGTTCCTGCCAGGCGGCGCATTCGCCAATGGCGTAAATATCTTTATCTGCAGTACGACAGCTATCATCGATTGCTACGCCGCCGCGCGGACCCGTGGCCAGCCCGGCTTCTCTGGCGAGACGATCCTGAGGACGGATGCCGGTGGAGAAGACGATAAAATCAACTGCCAGCTCGCTGTCATCTGCAAAGTGCAAAATTTTACCGCCTGACGGGGCGTCAATAATCTGTCGGGTATTTTTGCTGGTATGAACGGCGACGCCCATTCCCTCGATTTTTGTCCGCAGCAGCTTTCCGCCCAGTGGATCGAGCTGTTCTGCCATCAGCACCGGGGCAAACTCTACCACGTGCGTTTCCATGCCTAAGTTTTTCAACGCGCCGGCCGCTTCCAGTCCCAGCAGGCCGCCGCCGATTACCGCGCCGCTGCGGCTGCCCCGGGCACAGGCTTCGATAGCGTCCAGATCGTCCAGCGTGCGATAAACAAAGCAGTTTTTACCCTCGGCACCCGCAATGGGGGGGACCCAGGGGTAAGAGCCGGTGGCGAGTACCAGCTTGTCGTAGCTCACCGCGCGACCTTTACTGGAATAAACAACTTTTTCGCGGCGATCGATCGTCAAGGCTTTCTCACCCGTTAGCACGCTTATTTTATGCTTTTCGCAAAAGCCCTCCGCCACCAGCGAAAGGGCTTCGGCGCTGTGATGCATAAAGTAGGCGGAGAGATGCACGCGATCGTAAGCCAGGCGAGGCTCTTCGCAGAAAACCGTAATATCGAACTGCTCTGGCGCCGCTTTTTCGGCCAGCTCTTCCAACAGGCGATGCCCTACCATGCCGTTGCCAATAATAACGAGTCGGGTACGCATTTGTGCCTCACATAACAAAATAATACCGCTACAGTAGCGCGCAAAACTGCAGAGTTATTGACGTATATCAAGCCAGTTTTTAAATACTCCTTTATAGGTAGTTTGATGATATTTAGGCTTTTTTAGGTAAGTTAAGGATTTTACTGGATTTGGTTACGTCTGCCGTCATCCTGAACAATGGGGCTCTGTTGGAAAAATCTGGAAAGGGTAACTTAACCCCCATCATTGAATGCGGTGATGGCAAGCTGAAAAGGATAATCGGCGCGACGCTGGGATGGCGATCTATGAAGACGGCCTGTGCCGCAATCAAAGATATTGAGGTGAGGCGAGCGCGACGGAAAGGTCAGGCCGAATCAGCTTATTTTGGGCATCCCCGGCTGAGAGGCGTGTGGGGAACAGACTCCTTGAAAGATAAGACATTTCAAGAATACTGAAGGCTATTTCATCACAAACTTTGCAACAGTGCCTGAAAGGGCACCTGTAGCCTGAAGCCACGGAAGAATTTGCAGCCCGTGAGGCAGGTCTCTGGAATTATTATCTCTCAATACTGACCACTCATGCTTGCCCCTGTGGTGACAGGATATTCAAACCTGCCTCAGCAAAGGTGACGGCTGGCGCGGAAACCTGGCAGCCTGCGGCTGCAAATGGGTTGATGTTCGCTTCAGATCGGTGTTGCCTTGCACATACCTTATCAGCCTGCGGAACCCCTAAGCCTTTCTGGCCACCTACCAGGTACAGGTCGGTTCCGCGACCGGTTTATCTTTCAAAACAGGACAGGCAACGATGAATCCCCTCCAATCAGGAATCCCTTCTCGCTACACCCGTTCCATCAGCTCCGCCCAGTCGGTGGCAGCGCCGGGGGCAGAGCATACCCAGCTAAAACATCCCCAAACGCTCTCGCTGGCCAGCCTGAGCACCAATGCCCATTGGGCACTAAATCAGAGCGAAATGCAGCCTAATGGCCACCATCAGCTTTTGGCATTGCTGGCCAGTAATGCCATCACCGACGGCGCTCTGCAGTTGTGCTCGACCCGAGGCGCAGAAGCTCACTATGAGCAACAGGTCGACGTCCTGCCGGAAAACGATGTTGCTCATCTGACGGTACGCGCCCAATTAAACGAGTGTGCCAAATACGACATTGGCAAATACGACATTGCCGGGATCGACCTGCACGTGCCTTCATCAGGTAGAACCGAGTCCATCTTCCTGTCTGCCCCCCCTCCACCTACCAATACACCGACGCCCCCAGTGTCCAGCTCCTATCAGGCCCAATGTTCACGCAGTGATCTGATGCAGCGGTCGATAGAACAACATCATCCACAAGAGGCCGCCAACGCGCCAGGCTCTCATCTGATTAAGGCTGCGCAAAGTCGGATGCAATACGGAACATTGTCCCTTTTTGGTACCGAAACTGGCGAGCGTTACGGAAACTTAATGTATAAAGCGTCTTATAAACCCCATTCCCCTATGAACATTGAAAATTCAAGTTATGCAGATTTTTTGCCCGGGCAACCCGATCTGGTGGGTGAGCACCTGGAATTTTACAAAGATGAGTTCATGCGCGGTCTCAGTGAAAGGCAAGATCCTATTATTGCCGCACCGACAGAGCAGGGATCGCTTGTTGTTGTTGAGGGGCATCACAGGCTTACGGCTGCTTTAGCTACAGGCATGCCTGTAAAACTATTGATTAATGCTGATAAAGAGTCAGCAGACTATCGGGACTGGTCGAATATTTCTTTTATAAATAAAGGAGATGACGGATATGAAACGGATGTTCCCTCCTATAAGCAACGCGGAATGTAATCTTAAGACCGCCGCCGAGGCTTTATCGGTTTGAGTGCAGCACCAACGGGTGAATGTAACGAATGCTCCTGCCCGAAAACGGGGGATGCCGTCCAGTCCGTCCCCACTGATAGAGTGCTGCCAGTATCGACTCGCCTTGATACGCGCCGTGAGGGAAGTCCGGGAGCATTAGCAGTGTGCAGCGCTTTCCTGAAAAGGAGAAGCTAAAGTCATTACGCTGGGATGTAAATCCATGAAGTCGGCCTGTGCCGCAATCAAAGGTATTGAGGTGATGCGAGCGCGACGGAAAGGTCATGCCGAATCAGTTTATTTTGGGCATCCCTCGGGTGAGAGGCGCCTGGTGAGCAGACTCTTTGAAAGATAAGAGATTTCAAGAATACTGAAGGCTGTCTCATCACAAACTTTGCAACAGTGCCAAAAATGGTATGGTTAAAAACCACTGACGTTCAGGAGCGTGTTTATGCAGGCTGTTCCATTAAAAAGCATTCACCATGTGCGATTGCCGTGGCGCGAAGGACTCTGGCAGATTGCTATCCATGACGGCAAAATTGCCGCCATTTCGCCTCAGACACAAGGTACCGTGCCGGACGGCTCGCTGGACGCAGAAGGCGGGCTGGCTTTTCCACCTTTTATCGAGCCGCATATCCATCTGGATACCACGCAAACGGCGGGCGAACCGGCCTGGAATGCATCCGGCACGCTGTTTGAAGGCATCGAACGCTGGGCGGAGCGCAAAGCGTTACTGGATCATGAAGACGTCAAAAAACGTGCGTGCCAGACGCTGAAATGGCAAATCGCTAACGGTATTCAATATGTCCGCACCCACGTGGATGTCTCCGACCCCACGCTCACCGCCCTGCGTGCCATGCTGGAAGTGAAGCGCGAGATGGCACCGTGGGTCGATATACAAATTGTTGCGTTTCCGCAGGAGGGGATTCTCTCTTATCCCGATGGCGAAGCTTTGCTGGAAGAAGCATTGAGGCTGGGTGCGGACGTGGTTGGGGCTATTCCACATTTTGAATTTACCCGTGAGTACGGCGTGGAGTCGCTGCATAAAACGTTTGCGCTGGCGCAGAAGTATCAGCGAATGATCGACGTACATTGTGACGAAATCGACGACGAGCAGTCGCGCTTTGTGGAAACTGTCGCCGCGCTGGCGCTGCGCGAGAAAATGGGCGCCCGCGTTACCGCCAGCCATACCACGGCGATGCACTCCTATAATGGCGCTTACACTTCGCGTCTGTTCCGGCTGCTGAAACTTTCCGGTATTAATTTTGTTGCTAACCCGCTGGTGAATATCCATCTTCAGGGACGTTTTGACAGCTATCCTAAACGGCGCGGCATCACGCGGGTAAAAGAGATGCTGGAAGCCGGGATCAACGTCTGTTTCGGGCATGATGATGTCTTTGATCCGTGGTATCCACTCGGCACCGCGAGTATGCTCCAGGTACTGCATATGGGGATGCATGTCTGCCAGCTGATGGGGTATGGCCAGCTGGATGAAGGGATCAAACTCATCACCCACAACAGTGCCAGAACGCTCCAGCT
>DOOK01000396.1 GCA_003512805.1 Erwinia sp.
GTAACCGCAGCAGAAGAGCAGACAAAACCGGCGCAAGCGAATGTGTGAATGTTACCTGAAGCGAGCTTCCGGATTGTGTCACGCGGATCCAGCCCTGATGCGCACCTAGTTTGACCGTGCGGGCATAGCTAACGGCATCAACCACCTCAACACCTTTTAGCGCGCGCAGACGAAGAAAATCCAGCAGGGCGGCCCAGTTAAAAGGAGGACGGTAATGCAGTAACAGCGTTGAGGTCTCGCTGTGGGCCGGTGCCAGTTTGCGCAGGCGGCCGGGCGGCATCCGGTAGCGCTTGCTAAAAGCGTCGTTGAACCGCCGCAGGCTGGTAAAACCACTGGCAAGCGCGATTTCAGTCACGGGTAACGCCGTCTCGGTCAGCAGCTGTTTTGCCAGCAGCAGTCGGCGAGTCTGCTTCAGCTCCAGCGGTGACACGCCCAGTTCCTTGTGCACAATACGACGCAGCTGACGCAGGCTGACTGAAAAACGCGCCGCAAGCGTTTCCAGACTCGCCTCTTCTTCCAGTACCCCATCAGCAATATGCCGGATAAGGTTGTCGGCGATACGGCGACCATTATCGATAGGTGCATTTCCCGGCGCCAGTTCCGGTCGGCAGCGCAGGCAGGGACGAAAATGCGCTTTCTCTGCGGCGGCGGCACTGTCAAAGAACAGGCAGTTTTTTGCCAGCGGCGCCTTTACCGGACAGACCGGACGGCAATAAATTCCCGTGGAAACGACGCCCACATAAAAGACGCCATCGAAACGGCTGTCGCGCGAGGTAAGCGCGAGGTAAGCGATTTTTGCATCGATCATTATCTTTCCCCGTCAGGCATCTGTCTGGGAGAGTAAGCCGCTTTTCAGTGCCGTGCCAGCCATTTTCGGACAGCTAACTATTTCAGTTCAATGACCGAAAACGGCTGGCACGTCGGGCAATAACAGGGATAATTACTGTCCGTATCACGGAGGAGGAAGAGTGAAAATGAGTCATTTTTACACGCTTATGCCGTCGCCGGTCGGCACGCTAAAACTGATTGCCAGCGACAAAGGGCTGGCGGCCGTGCTGTGGGAAAACGAAGATCCCCGGCGTTACCGGCTTCCCGATATGCTGCAGGAAGGCTCGCATCCAGTTTTGCTGGAAACAAAACGCCAGTTAACCGAGTATTTTGCCGGAAAGCGCCAGCAGTTTGTCCTGCCGCTTGATTTTGTCGGCACAGCATTTCAGAAGAAAGTCTGGGCCGCGCTGGTCGCGATTCCCTTTGGCGAAACCCGCAGCTATCGGGACATCGCCTGCGAAATCGGCCATCCTGCTGCGGTACGTGCGGTCGGTGCCGCTAACGGCAGAAACCCCGTATCGATTATTGCACCCTGCCACCGGGTCATTGGTGCCAACGGTAAGCTGACCGGTTTTGCCGGTGGGCTTGAGGTTAAGGCCTTTTTACTGAAGCTGGAAACAACGGACAATTTTCAGCTTCGTTAAACAAGGCAAATAAAACACGACAGCGGCGAAAGATTCGGCTATCTTGTTTAGCATATAAAACAAGCCTGGCGATAAAACGCTTAACAAACGTGACGATCGCTACTCTGGTTAAGTGCACAAAACGAGAGCCGTGTGATGAGCCTGATGTTCGATCCCGAAACCGCTGTCTATCCTTTTCCCCGCAAACCCGCCCGCTTAACGCCGGATGAAACACACTTTTACCGCAACAAAATCAAAAGACTGCTGAAAGAGCGTGACGCGGTAATGGTGGCGCATTATTACACTGACCCGGAGATTCAGGCGCTGGCAGAAGAAACTGGCGGCTGCGTGGCGGATTCGCTGGAGATGGCGCGCTTTGGTAGTCGCCATCCCGCTTCTACGCTGCTGGTGGCGGGCGTGCGTTTTATGGGCGAAACCGCCAAAATACTCAGTCCGGAAAAAACGATCCTGATGCCCACCCTCCAGGCAGAGTGCTCGCTGGATTTGGGCTGTCCGATTGACGAATTTACCCGGTTTTGCGATGCGCATCCCGACAGAACCGTCGTCGTGTATGCCAATACTTCCGCTGCGGTAAAAGCCCGGGCGGATTGGGTGGTCACTTCCAGTATCGCCGTAGAACTGATCGAGCATCTTGACGGCCTGGGAGAAAAAATTCTCTGGGCGCCGGATCGTCACCTTGGGCGCTACGTGACTCGCCAGACCGGCGCGGATATTCTGTGCTGGCAGGGTGCCTGTATTGTTCATGATGAATTCAAAACCCAGGCGCTGGCCCGTATGAAAGCGCTTTACCCTGACGCGGCGGTGCTGGTGCATCCGGAGTCACCGCAGGCGATTGTGGAACTGGCCGATGCGGTAGGGTCAACCAGTCAGCTGATCCAGGCAGCAAGAACGCTGCCGCAGCGACAAATGATTGTCGCAACCGATCGCGGCATTTTTGACAAAATGCAGCAGGCCTGCCCGGACAAAGAGCTGCTGGAAGCTCCAACGGCGGGCGAGGGCGCAACCTGTCGTACCTGCGCGCATTGCCCGTGGATGGCGATGAACGGGCTACAGGCTATTGCAGAAAGATCGGAAGAGCAGTTCAGCAGGAATGCCGAGACCGGAAC
>DOOK01000397.1 GCA_003512805.1 Erwinia sp.
CGAGCCTTTGCACGCGCCCGAAATAATAATGAGGAAGCTGAATGAGTCGCGCTAAAACCGCAGTGCCTGCGCCACTGAAAGAGATAGAAGAGCATGTCGAAGGCTTTCGTCAGGTTCGTGAAGCCCATCGGCGCGAATTAATTGATGACTACGTTGAGCTGATTTCCGATCTGATCCGTGAGTTTGGTGAAGCCCGCCAGGTTGACATGGCCGCTCGGCTCGGTGTTTCTCAGCCTACCGTTGCCAAAATGTTGAAAAGACTGGCTACGGTCGGGCTGGTCGAACAGGTTCCCTATCGCGGCGTGTTTCTGACGGCTGAAGGGGAGGCGCTGGCGGAGGAGAGTCGCAAACGTCACCATATCGTAGAAACTTTCCTGCTGGCGCTGGGCATCAGCCCCGATACTGCCCGTCGGGATGCTGAAGGCCTGGAACATCACGTCAGCGACGAAACGCTGGCCATTTTTCAGCAATTCTACGAAAGCCGTCAGTAACCTCCTCTCAAGCGAGTCTATATGGCAACACTGCTCAGGCCTTTTTTGCACGACCGTTTTCTGCATCTGTTAATTTTACTGGGCCTGCTGCTGGCCTGCTTCGCGCCTTTTTCCCTGCGACAGCTGCCGACTGCGGTAGACTGGTCGACTATATTGACGCTGGGCGGCCTGCTAATGCTGACTAAAGGCATCGAATCCAGCGGCTACTTCGACGTGCTGGGGCGCCGCCTGGTACAGCGCTTTCAGTCAGAACGGTCGCTGGCACTGTTTCTTACCGCCGCCGCGGCGCTGCTGTCCACCTTTCTGACTAATGACGTGGCGCTTTTTATTTTGGTGCCGCTGACGCTGACGCTGCGACGCTACTCTTCGCTGCCGATAGCCCGGTTAATCATTTTTGAGGCGCTGGCCGTCAACGCCGGGTCGCTGCTCACGCCTATTGGTAACCCGCAAAATATCCTGCTTTGGCAGCACGGTGGCAGCGGTTTTGCCGGCTTTATCGGCCAGATGCTGCCTTTGGGCGGCGCGCTGATGATCAGCCTGCTGTTGCTGACCGCCTTCAGTTTCTCGGCTAAACGAATTGAGCGTTCGGAACAAGCTGCAGAAACACAGTGGCAGCGTCCGCTCCTGATTGCCAGCGTCGTCCTTTATCTACTGTTTATTGTTTTACTGGAGATGGGGTATGCCGTCTGGGGCGTACTGCTGGTGTTTGCCGTTTTTTTACTGATGGCGCGCCGTACGCTGCTGGCGATTGACTGGAGCCTGCTGGCGGTATTTATCGCCATGTTTGTGGATGTCTATCTGCTCACCCGGCTGCCCGCTTTGCAGCATCTGCTCCAGCAAATTCCACAGCTGTCGCAGGGCGGAAAATATCTGCTGGCCATCGGCCTGTCGCAGATCATCAGCAACGTTCCGGCGACTATCCTGCTGCTGGCGAAGTTACCGGCCAGTACGCTGCTGGCGTGGGCGGTCAATATTGGTGGCTTTGGGCTGCTGCCCGGCTCGCTGGCCAATCTGATTGCATTGCGAATGGCGAAAGACCGCACTATCTGGCTGCGTTTTCACTTCTATTCACTGCCCATGCTGCTGTGGGCAATGATGCTGGGCTGGGGGCTACTTTTAGGCATTAATGCGCTCTGACCTGAATCTTGTCTGACTTCGTAAAGAAACACTGGCATTTGTCAATTTAGGCCCTATGTTTATAACAGCGTGAATCTTGCGGGCTCGGTTTGAGCCCGCCGTAACCTGATGAGAACTATGGCTAATCAATCAAATTCTTCCTCAGATGATGACCAGCGTCATCCGCAGGACAATTCGCAGTCTGATAACCAGGACACCCAGCCGCAAAAAGATGATCGGCAGCAGGAAGAGGGTCAGGCGGAGCGTAAACGTCCCGGTAAAAAACCGCTGATTATCCTGGCGATAGTGGTAGTGGTGATGATCGTTGTCGGCTTTTATTTCTGGTTCACCAGCCGCAATATAGAAACGACGGACGATGCCTTTACGGAATCTGATGCCGTTACCATTGCCCCTAAAGCTTCCGGCTATGTCACCAGGCTACTGGTGACGGACAATCAGCGCGTGAAAAAGGGCGATTTGCTGGTGGTAATCGATCCGCAGGACAACCAGGCGCAGCGCGATCAGGCTCAGGCGCAGCTTGGTCTGGCCGTGGCTCAGCTGCATCAGGCGCAGGCACAGCTGGCGCTTTCCCGCGTGCAGTATCCTGCCCAAAAAGATCAGGCGCTGGCGCAGCAGGCCAAGGCGGAAGCGAATTTCCTTAACGCTCAGGAAGATTACAAACGTCAGCGCGGCGTCGATCCCCGTGCAACCTCACAGCGTAATATTGATGCGGCCAGCGCGCAGTTAAGAAGTGCCAAAGCCGAACTGGAAAGCGCGAAGGCTCAGGTGGAAGTGGCCTCGCAGATCCAGCTGCAAATTCGCCAGCAGGAAACCAACGTGGAAGCGCGGCAGCAGCAAGTTGAGCAGGCGAAAGCCCAGCTGAACACCGCCAACCTGAATCTTTCCTATACGGAAGTGCGCGCGCCTTACGACGGCTTCGTGACCAAGCGTAATGTTCAGGTCGGTACGCTGGTGCAGGCCGGTACCTCGCTGTTTTCGCTGGTGTCACCGAATGTCTGGGTAACCGCCAACTATAAAGAGTCGCAGCTGGAACGAATGAATCCGGGCGATAAAGTGAGCATTTCCGTTGATGCCTGGCCAGATATGAAGCTGGAAGGGCATGTGGAAAGCATTCAGATGGGCTCAGGCTCCCGCTTCTCGACTTTCCCGTCGGAAAACGCCACCGGCAACTACGTAAAAATTGTTCAGCGCGTGCCGGTTAAAATCGTTATCGATAAGGGTCTCGATCCGAACAAGCCGCTGCCGCTGGGGCTGTCGGTGGAGCCAGAGGTAACAGTGGAATGAGTCAAAGCCAGAGCTGGCAGCCGGCCAGTAACCCCTGGCTGGTCGCTATGACGGTGACGCTGGCGGTGTTTATGGAGATCCTGGACACCACCATCGTTAACGTGGCGCTGCCGCACGTTGCCGGATCGCTCTCCTCCAGCTACGACGAGTCAACCTGGGTGCTGACTTCCTATCTGGTGGCGAACGGCATCGTGCTGCCGATTTCCGCCTTCCTGAGCCGCGTATTTGGACGTAAACAGTTCTTTTTGATCTGCATCGTGATGTTCACCATCTGCTCTTTCCTGTGCGGCATCGCCACCGAGCTGTGGCAGATCATTTTGTTCAGGATATTACAGGGCTTTTTCGGCGGCGGCCTGCAGCCAGTGCAGCAATCGGTTCTGTTGGATTATTTTAAACCGGAAGATCGTGGCAAGGCGTTCGGTCTCTCTTCTATAGCTATTATCGTGGCACCGGTTCTCGGCCCGACGCTGGGCGGCTGGATCACCGACAACTACAGCTGGCGTTGGGTGTTCTTCATCAATATACCGGTGGGGATCCTGAGCGTACTGGCTATTTATCAGCTGCTGGAAGATCCACCATGGGAACGCAAGTGGGCGAAAGGGAAACTGAATATCG
>DOOK01000265.1 GCA_003512805.1 Erwinia sp.
GATAACGTTCAGCTGTTTTGCTACGGAGGGGCGCGGTTGCAAAACAGCTGAACGTTATCAAAACGCTACTGGAGAAAGCCAGCGATGTTGTGCACGCCGGTGACCCGGACAGGGAAGGGCAGCTGCTGGTGGACGAGGTACTGGACTATCTGGCACTGCCGCCACAGAAGCGTGAACGCGTACAGCGTTGCCTGATTAACGATTTAAATCCGCAGGCCGTATCAAGGGCGATTGAACGCCTGCGCGAAAACCGCGAATTTATTCCTCTGTGCGTATCGGCGCTGGCGCGAGCGCGTGCCGACTGGCTTTATGGTATCAATATGACCCGCGCCTATACGCTGCTGGGCCGCAACGCCGGTTACGACGGCGTGCTGTCGGTGGGGCGCGTTCAGACGCCGGTGCTGGGCCTGGTGGTCCGGCGCGACGAAGAAATCGAAAATTTCGTGCCTAAAGATTTCTTTGAGGTAAAGGCGCATATTGTCACGCCAAAAGATGAGCGCTTTGTCGCCACGTGGCAGCCGAGCGAAGCCTGTGAGCCGCATCAGGACGAGGAAGGCAGACTGCTTAATCGCCAGCTGGCCGAGCACGTGGTCGCGCGCATTGGCGGCCAGCCAGCGCATGTCACCAGCTATAACGACAAACGCGAGAACGACACCGCGCCGCTGCCTTTTTCGCTTTCTGCCTTGCAGATTGAAGCGGGCAGGCGTTTTGGGCTGAGTGCCCAAACAGTGCTGGATACCTGTCAGAAGCTTTATGAAACCCATAAGCTTATTACCTATCCTCGTTCGGACAGCCGCTATTTGCCTGACGAGCATTTTGCCGGCAGACATGCAGTGCTGAACGCCATTAACGTGCACCAGCCGTCGCTGACGCCGCCAGCCGATTTCGACAGCGATCGCCGCAACCGCTGCTGGGACGATAAAAAAGTGGATGCACACCACGCTATTATTCCTACGGCGCGCAGCAGTCAGGTCAGGCTGACCGAAAATGAGGCCAATATCTATCGCCTGATCGCCACGCAGTATCTGATGCAGTTCTGTCCTGATGCTATCTACCGTAAATGCGTAATCGAGCTGGATATCGCGGGTGGCAAGTTTATGGCTAAAGCGCGTTTTCTGGCCGAAGCAGGTTGGCGCGCGTTACTGGGCAGCAAAGAGCGGGACGAAGAAAATGACGGCACGCCGCTGCCAGTGGTGGCCAAAGGGGACGAGCTATTGTGCGAAAGCGGAGAGGTTGTTAGCAAGCAGACCCAGCCGCCTCGTTCCTTTACCGATTCAACGTTATTATCGGCCATGACCGGTATCGCACGATTTGTACAGGATAAAGATCTAAAGAAAGTGCTGCGTGCGACCGATGGTTTAGGAACAGAGGCGACTCGCGCCGGGATTATCGAACTGCTGTTTAAACGTGCTTTTCTGGTTAAGAAAGGGCGTTACATCAATGCGACTCCCGCCGGGCGCGCGCTGATCCACTCGCTGCCGGAAATGGCGGCGCGTCCGGATATGACCGCCCAGTGGGAATCCACGCTGACCAAAATCAGTGAGAAACAGTGCCGCTACCAGGACTTTATGCAGCCGCTGGTGGGGACGCTCTATACTCTGATCGATCAGGCGCGACAGCAGCCCGCTGCGCACGCGTTCCGTGGCCTTCCTTCACCGGCGGGTAACCGTAAAAAGCCGCAGCGTAAGGCGGCGAAAGCGAAGGGGAATTAAGTGATGAAAAGCGTTTTAGTCGCGGCCGTGCTGTTGTTCTGTTCACCGCTGTATGCGGGGGAAATGCATCTCAGCACGGGGCATAACGATTATGAGCAGGATCGGGAACCTGTGCAGAGCGGCGGCGCCAATGCGGATGTGATGGTGGATATGCCGCCGGAGGTCTGGACGCAGGGACAGAACAATCAGCCTCCCTGTCTGCGCTGCTGTACTTATCAAAATCGCAGCTACACCGAAGGCTCGGTAGTGAAGATGGAAGGCGTGCTGTTACAGTGCAGCCGCGATGAAAAATCTTACGGTACCAATAATCTGATTTGGCAAACCGTTAAGTAGTCTGTCTGAGCCAGGCGGCCAGCAGGGGAATATCGGCTGGCGCCAGTTCGTAACGCTGCGCTTGCTGCGGCAAACACCAGGCCAGCGCCTGGTGGCAATTCAGCTGAGGTTCGCCGGTAAACGCCGCGACCTGCCAGGCGTGCAGATGGATCTGCCGTCCGTTAACCTCGCGACTTTCACTGGCAATATAGCCGCCAATCACAGCGTCAATGCCCAACTCTTCTTTCAGCTCTCTCTGCAGCGCCTGAGGCTGGCTTTCACCGGCCTCTACTTTACCGCCCGGAAATTCCCACAGCCCGGCCTGATCGCCGTGCGGGCCACGTTGCGCCAGCAAAATTTTTCCCTGGCGCACAATCAACGCGGCCACGACGTCAAGCTTAGCCGCCATCAGAAACTGAACTCGGCCCAGACGGGCGCGTGATCGGAAGGCTTTTCCATGCTGCGGATAGCGTAATCAATACCGGTAGCTGTGCAGCGCTCGGCTAATGGCTGGCTGGCCAACAGCAGATCGATACGCAGACCGCGATTATCATCGAAGCCTTTGGAACGGTAATCAAACCAGGAAAAGCGATCGTTGACGTCGCCATTCTGCGCGCGCCAGGTATCGACCAGTCCCCAGTTAAGCAGGCGATCCATCCATTCCCGCTCTTCCGGGAGGAAGGAGCATTTGCCGGTACGCAGCCAGCGTTTGCGGCTGTCTTCGCCGATACCAATGTCAAGATCGGTCGTGCTGATATTCATATCGCCCATTATCAGTACCGGATTGGTGGGCTGGTGCTCCTGCTCCAGGTAGCTTTGCAGATCGCGGTAAAACTTCTCTTTTGCCGGGAATTTTGTCGCATGGTCGCGGCTTTCGCCCTGCGGGAAGTAGCCGTTAATCACGGTGATATTGCCGATTGGGCTAACGATATCCGCCATAATCAGGCGGCGTTGTGCCTCTTCATCATCTCCTGGAAAACCGCGACGTACCGCTACCGGCTGGCTTTTAGTCAGCAGCGCAACGCCATAGTGGCCTTTCTGGCCGTGATAAAACACGTGGTAACCCAGGCTGGCGACGTCGTCGAGCGGAAACATGTCATCGTGCACTTTCGTTTCCTGCAGGCCGATGACATCCGGCTGATGTTGCTCAACGATGGCCGCGAGCTGATGGGGACGGGCACGCAGCCCATTGATATTAAAAGAGAGAAATTTCATTACCAGGCCCGATTGGCGGGAAAAAGATGTGCGGATGGTAGCAGAATCTGACGCCGACTGTCATTAGTCAGCCGTGGAGCGCGTTCCAGCACCAGACGGTTCACCGGATAAAAGGTGCTGAGAGCAGCAGTGTGCGGGAAGGATTTACGTCGCTGGGCTCCGTGCCC
>DOOK01000264.1:0-902 GCA_003512805.1 Erwinia sp.
ACCACTTTATCCATTTCCATGCCCAGCTTACGCGCGGTCGCGTTAATAATGCGCAGGTTAGCCTGGTGTGGCACCAGCCAGTCAATGGCCTCACGCTCAAGGTTATTGGCCTGCAGCGTTTCTTCAACGATATGCGCCAGTTCTGTGACGGCGACCTTAAAGACTTCGTTGCCGGCCATCGTCACGTAAGAAGGCTGTTCCTGATTCTCACGGTCCTGATTGGCCAGCGTCAGCAGCTGACCATAGCGGCCGTCAGCGTGCAGGTGGGTAGAAATAATGCCCTGCTCTTCGCTGGCGCCCAGTACCGCTGCCCCGGCACCATCGCCGAACAGGATGATCGTACCGCGATCGTTAGGATCGAGCATTCGCGCCAGCACGTCAGATCCAATTACCAGCGCATTTTTTACCGCGCCGTTTTTAATAAATTGGTCAGCAACGCTCAGGCCGTAAGTGAAGCCCGCACAGGCCGCCGCCAGATCGAAAGACGCGGCATCTTTAATGCCCAGCATTTGCTGGATCATGCAGGCGGAGCTTGGGAAGGCGTGGCTGGAAGAGGTAGTTGCCACCACAATCAGGCCGATATCGTCTTTATCGATACCCGCCATTTCCAGCGCACGTTCGGCGGCGTGAAAGCCCATTGTCGCCACGGTCTCGTCGGGCGCAGCAATGCGGCGTTCACGAATGCCGGTACGGGTGACAATCCACTCGTCCGACGTATCCACCATTTTTTCCAGATCGGCGTTAGTCCGCACCTGTTCGGGTAAATAGCTGCCCGTACCGATAATTTTTGTATACATGTCCGCTCAGTCACTCTTAGGTAATACAGTTTCAAGGCGGGCGGCAATCCGTTCAGGAAGTTGCCGCCGCACCGCCTGCTCTGCCTGTTCTAGATCGGAAGAGCG
>DOOK01000264.1:1076-1428 GCA_003512805.1 Erwinia sp.
TATGGCCGCAACAAATGCGCGCTGGCTGGCACCACCATGGCTTTTCACCACGGTTTTGCGCAGCCCTAACAGGCAGGCGCCATTGTACTGGTCGGGGTTAAGGTGACCGAAGCGCTTCGCCAGGCGTTTTTTCAGCAAACGCCCCAGCAGCGACAGCCACCATGCCCTTTTTTTACCTTCTTGCGATTGCAACAGCGAAAGAAACACTCTTACAACGCCTTCCATTGTCTTTAACGTGACGTTGCCGATAAACCCATCGCACACAAGGACGTCCGTTTTCCCGGTAAGCAGTTCGTTACCTTCGAGGTATCCAATATAGTTAATTTCCGGTGCATCCCGCAAAATGACTGCG
>DOOK01000264.1:1513-3501 GCA_003512805.1 Erwinia sp.
AAATGACTGCGGCGTCACGGATAGTTTCCAGACCCTTGGTCTCTTCCTGCCCAATATTCAGCAACGCAACGCGTGGTCGACTGATGGCCAGCACGTCTTCTGCCATGACCGCACCCATTATTGCGAATTGCACCAGCATCTCGCTATCTGAATTTACGTTGGCGCCTAAATCCAGCAGGACGGTTTTACCGCTTTTTACGTTAGGTACTACGGTCATCAGCGCCGGGCGCTCAATACCGTTTAGCGTGCCGAGCAGGAGTTTAGCCAGCCCCATCAACGCGCCGGTATTCCCTGCGCTGACGCAGGCGTCGGCCTCGCCTTTCTTGACCAGCTCAAGCGCCACACGCATTGAGGAGCCGCGGCTGTGGCGAATCGCCTGTGCAGGTCTGGCATCACTGGCAATAACCGACTCGGCAGGGACGATCTGCAGACGTTCCCGTAGCGTGGAATCAGCTTTTGCGAGTAATGACGTGAGTGTGTCGGGATCGCCGACCAGAAGAAGATGTAGCTGCGGATCGGACGCCAGTGCCTGCATTGCCGCAGGCACTGTCACGCAGGGACCGAAGTCCCCGCCCATGGCATCAATCGCCAGGGTCAAACGTGTCAAAGTATCGCCGGCTAAGCCGTGAATTACTTAACGATGACCTTGCGACCGCGGTAGTAACCGTCCGCAGTGATGTGGTGACGCAGATGCGTTTCGCCAGAAACTTTATCTACGGAAAGAGTGGCAGTGGTCAGGGCATCGTGTGAACGACGCATGCCACGTTTGGAACGGGTTGGTTTATTCTGTTGTACGGCCATGGACCTTACTCCTATTACTTACGCTTTAAACTGGCTAATACGGCAAATGGGTTTGGTTTTTCCGCCTCTGCAGGCAACTTGCCAAAGACCATGTCCGCCTCGGACACTTCACAGTGTTCAGAATCATGCACCGGAACGACCGGCAGGGCGAGGATAATTTCATCCTCCACCACCGCCAGCAGGTCGATTTCGCCAAACTCGTTGACCTCGACCGGCTCGTACGCTTCCGGCAGTGCCTCTGCCTGCTCGTCATTGACGATCGGGCTGAAGCAATACGTTACGTGGACAGAATGCGGGAAGTTCTGGCCGCAGCGTTGACAACACAGCGTGACGGAGACCGCCGCCGAGCCTTTCAGCACGGCTAAACGCTGATCGTCGATCGCGAACGACATCGAACAATCTACATCGCTATCCACACTCACTACCGATTCGGCAATACGCTCCACCTGTTCAGGGGTGTAAACGCCCTGGTAGTCCAGGCGTTTCTGAGCGGTGCGAACCGGATCGAGAGTCAGGGGTAATTTTACCTTTTGCATAGGGCGCGCATATTAACTTTGTAACGAGATAGAGTCAAAGAAAAAGGCCGTTTAACAGCATCTTTCACCCATTATTCGCATCCAGTGCGGCGCATAGTTTAAAATGTCCTGCACTCCTGCGCAATTCTTCCGGAAAAAATTATGACACAGCTGGTTCTGGCTTCGACCTCCCCCTTCAGAAAAGCCCTGCTTGAGAAACTAGGGCTTGCTTTTATTACCGCCGCGCCGGAGGTGGATGAGACGCCGCTGCCTGGCGAATCCGCGATTGATTTAGTGCAGCGCCTTGCCGCCGCGAAGGCTCTGGCATTGGCAGAAAGCTATCCCGACAGCCTGATTATCGGGTCCGACCAGGTTTGTGTAATAGACGGTAAAATAACCGGAAAACCGCATACGGAAGAGAGAGCCTGCGAGCAGTTACGCCAGGCCAGTGGTCATAGCGTAATTTTTTATACGGGCCTGGCGCTGTTGAACAGCAAATCAAATAACCTGGAAGTGGTTTGCGAGCCTTTCAGCGTCGATTTCAGGGTATTGACGGATCGGGAAATTAATAATTATGTTCGCAAAGAGCAGCCTCTGGGCTGTGCAGGAAGCTTCAAGAGCGAAGGGCTGGGTATTACGCTATTCGACAGGTTGACGGCCCGCGATCCCAAT
>DOOK01000263.1 GCA_003512805.1 Erwinia sp.
CAGCACACCCGCGCTATCAGCTACTGATACCCATGCAGCCTCGGTCAGCACGCCGGCGCTTTCGACTGGCAGCAGCGATCTTCATCTGCCCGACTCGCTTAAGCCTTATGAGGCCGATATACAAGACGCGGCACAGGCTACTGGCGTGCCTGCCAACGTGCTGGCGGCACAAATCTGGCAGGAGTCTCGCGGTAATCTGGGTGCAGCGACAGTCAATGGTGGGAATGGGCTACAGGATGCAGGTCTGATGCAGGTCAACAGCAATACCTTTGCCGATTTGCAAAATAAAAACCCTGATTTGCTGGGCAAGGGTGCCAGCCAGACTGCTGCCCATGACAATATCATGGCGGGGGCGCTCTATATGAAAGAGCAGCTCAACACGTTCGATGGCAATATGGGGGCAGCATTACGTGCCTACAATTCAGGCCCCAATAATGTCAACCTCAACAACTTAAGCGATATTTCAAAAACAGGGACGGGTGACGCGACTTACGTGGACAAGGTGATGGATTTTGCTAACACCATCGCCACCGGCAAAGGCACGCTGCCCGCCTGATCGATAAGGGCGATCGACGATCGCCCCTAAGTCTGCCGACACGCTATTTTCCTTCACCGCCGCCCTGCGCACCGGCCCCACCGGAAAGTGCCGAAAGAAGCGTACCCAGCCCCAACATCTGCAGGGCACCGCCCAGTTTAGCGGCCAGCCCGCTGCTGCTTTGATCGTCCTGAGAGGTCTTACCGTTGCCCTCTGAACCTTCTGAGCCGCTCTGACCCGATGCATTTGTGCCCTCAGAAGACTGTCCCAGCATCTTTTTAATCATTTCCATCAGCTGAGTCAGGATATCGCCATTGCCGGAAGCTTCCTGAGAACCCGCATTGCCGTTACCGGATCCTGAAGCATCCGCCCCTTTTTTCTCATTGTTCGCCTCGCTACTTTTCAGCAGCTCCAGAATAGCGTTCAGCAATTGGGTAATGCTGCTTTCGCTACTTGTAGACTGGCTGTTTCCCTCGTTACCGGTTCGGGCCAACGCTTCTTTGTTGCCAAAATTTACGCCCTGGCCACCACTGCCTTTTAATGCGGGGCTGTCGAAATTCAGGATATTACCCAGACCCGGGGCGCCCTGCTCATTCTTCTGCTTTGACGCCAGGGGTAGCTCCAGGCCTGCATCGCCCCCCTTATTGCCGCCGCCAATTACGCTGTTTACATCGCCGCCTATTTTCATGCCGCTTCCTCTGTTCAGTGAAATAACCGTTACGAGTCCACCCCTCAAGGCTTCGTCTCCGTTTTGGGTGGAGAACAGGTCAGACATGTTCCACTGGCACTGGCAAAGTCTTAATCATGGTAAATAAAATTACGCATTATTAACGTTTTGTAATCTGGATAATGCGATTATTTACATCAGCTTACCGTTGCGCGGCGGAATTTGTGTAGGGATTTCCTTACCTTGCCCCACGGAGATCCCCACAACAACTTCAGATGAAACTGATAGCCTCTCAAGGTCGCGCTAGTAAATAGTAAACAAATATTGAGTATTACCCTGAGCAGCCCGCCTCTGATTTCTTATTGTTTTTTGCTTGATTTGCAACAGATTGCTAACTGCATAGTCCGAGGGTAGACAGGAGAAAATATGGTAACGGGTAGTGAGAAAGAGTCAGGCAGTATCCGTCACGATAAAGTCACGGCTTTCCTTACCGAGCCTGGCACAGCCAGAACGGATATCCATGCCAGCCTGCATCCGCTGATCGACAACCTTGCGCCACTAAAAGTTGATCTGCTGTTGGAAGGCGAAACCGGTACGGGTAAGGACACCCTGACCCGCCGTATCTACCAGCTTTCCGGCGCTAAAGGTCCGCTGATTTCAGTGAACTGTGCGGCTATCCCGGAAAATCTGGCGGAAAGCGAACTGTTCGGCGTGATGGCCGGCGCCTACACCGGCGCCACCCATTCACGGGCAGGCTATATTGAAGCATCCGACAAAGGCATTCTGTTTCTGGATGAGATAGACAGTATGCCGCTGATGTTACAGGCAAAACTGCTGCGCGTATTGGAAACACGTGCCATACACAGACTGGGATCCACCCAACCTGTGCCGCTGGATCTGCGCGTGGTCGCCGCCTCGCAGACACCGCTTATCGACATGGTAGAAGCGGGACGTTTTCGCCGCGATCTCTATTTCCGCCTTTCGACTATCAGGCTGGAAACGCCGACGGTGCGTTCCCATGCCGAACTGATTATCCCGCTGTTTCGCCGCTTTACCCAGGAAGCGGCCATGCGGTTACAGCAGCCTATCCCCCCGCGTTCGCTGGCGCTGGATGAGGCCCTGCTGCTGCACAGCTGGCCGGGCAATATTCGCGAGCTTAAAGCGGCGGCGGAGCGCCACGTACTGCATCTGCCGCCGCTGTGTAACATCACGCCGGGCGAAGGCGAAGCGACGTTATTAAAAGACCGCCTGCGTCGCATAGAGCGCAGCCTGATTAAAGAGTGTTTGCATCGGCACGGCCATAAAATTGATGACGTGGTACATGAATTAGGCATCCCGCGCCGTACCCTTTATCACCGGATTAAATTACTGAACATCGTTGCCTGAAAATTTTATAAAAATAATTTATTTTCTTTGGAACCGTTTTTGCGCCACGCCCACTTAATTAACGAATATGCTGACAACCACCCTTTAATTAATCAGGAGTCACACTATGTCTTCAGTATCCGCTGGTATTTCAAACACAGCTGCAGCTGCTACAAAAATTGAAAGCGCAACTGATGGTGCGAGCTTTATGTCTCAAATGCAGGCCGTCCAGGGAAAAATGCAGCAGGACATGGTTGATAAGGCCGAGCTGGACAGGCAGAACAACAAAATGAACAGTATTGCCGACAGCGCCGCCAAGGCCGGTTCTGCCGCTGCTCAGGTTAAAATTCAGTACTAATATCCTCTGCTGGTGCGGGTCTGGCCCCCGATCCGCACCGCTTTTCGTTCTGTTACCCAGCGCGAGATTGTTATGAAAATAAATGCTTCCCCGGCAGACCTAACCCATGTCACCCAGCTGAACAGTACAAATGAGCCGCAGCAGAACGATGTTGATTTCTTTGCTGCCCAGCTAAAAGAACCTCAGGTTGAAAAAGTGTCTGCCCCCACCGAAGTTACCCATTTCCTTTCGGGCATAGCCAGCTCTTTAAATAATAATGAACAGCAAAGAAAACAAGCCTATCAGGATTTACAGCAGGCCTCTCGCTCTTCCAACTTATTAGAATTTAGTCAGGCTAATGCCGCCCTGTCGAATTATTATATTGAAAACCTCATGAATGCAAAAATTGTCGCCAAAGGCGTCCAGAGCATCGATAAACTGACCAACCTACAGTAAACCCTTATGAAACTTTTGCTGAAATGGCTAATGATAAGCTCGCTGGCGCTTTTTCTGGTCGGCTGTGGCGATAAAACCGTATTGTACAGCGGGCTGGCGGAAAACGACGCCAACGATATCATCGCCGAACTGAATCAGCATCAAATCGCCGCGCAGAAACTGATCGAAAAAGCGGGCATTTCCGTCGCGGTCGATGCGGAAAACATCGAGCGCAGCGTGAAAATTCTCGACTCCGCCGGATTGCCGCGTAAAGCCCGCACTAACCTTGGTGAGGTATTCCAGAAAAGCGGCGTGATTTCCAGCCCTATGGAGGAACGCGCCCGCTATATTTATGCGCTTTCTCAGGAGGTGGAATCGACACTGGCGCAAATTGACGGCGTGGTGGTGGCTCGTGTGCACGTGGTGCTGCCGGAAAGGCTGGCGCCTGGCGAGCCGGTGCAGCCCGCCTCCGCCTCGGTATTTATTAAATACCACAACACGCTCGATCCGGACAGTATTGAGCCGCGCATCCGCCAAATGGTGTCCACCAGCATTCCAGGCCTGGCGGGCAAAAGCGATAAAGATTTAGCGATAGTGTTTGTGCCGGCTCAGACCTACGAAGACAAGATAGAAGTCAGATCGGAAGAGCGGTT
>DOOK01000195.1 GCA_003512805.1 Erwinia sp.
TATAAAACCCAACCAAAGGAGTTGCCTGATGTCTTTAGAAAAAGTCGTTTATCGTGCCAAAGCAAAAGCCACCGGGGGTCGTGACGGCCGTGCTACCTCTTCAGACGGTGTGCTGGACGTTAAACTGGGCGTACCGAAAGAAATGGGCGGCGCGGGCGGCGAAGCCACCAACCCTGAACAGCTGTTTGCTGCTGGCTACTCGGCCTGTTTCCTGGGTGCGATGAAGTTCGTGGCTAACCGCGACAAGATCGCCCTGCCAAAAGACGCTTTCATCGAAGGCGAAGTGGGTATTGGCCCGCTGCCGACCGGCTTTGGTATTGAAGCTACACTGAATATCCATCTGGAAGGAATGGACGCGGCGGAAGCGAAAAAACTGGTGGATGCGGCGCATATCGTCTGCCCTTACTCCAACGCGACCCGCGACAATATCGACGTAACGCTGAATATCATTAACTGATAAAGGCGCTGGCCGGAGCCGCTACATGGCTCCGGCTGTCTGCATCCTCCGGCTCGCTGCGTTTCCCTGCTTATTCCTGCGATTGAACTGATAAATCTTCGATAATGTGGTTAACTACGCCGCTTGCGCGTGGAGGCAGAGATTTTCCTTCAGAATCTTCCGGGAAAAGTTTCCCCGGGTGATAATCGACCACTTAACCGAACTCTGGCGAAACGGCATGGTCTGATTAGCGTTTACTCTTAAGCTACGCCGGGATAAAGGTTGCATGAATTACATTAAAACACTGACGCAGCAAAAGCTCTCGTTTTTGCTGGCGTTTTACATCGGTATCTTTCTGAATATCCCCGTTTTTTACCGCCGTTTCGATCCTTTTCTCTCTCATTTTAGCGTAACTGAATGGCTTTCCGCCGTGGCGGAAGTGGTCGCTATTGTGCTGCTGACCTTTTTCCTGATGCGCCTGCTGTCGCTGGGCGGCAAAATTTTCTGGCGCGTGACCGCGACCGCGCTGGTGCTGATTTCCGTAGCTGCCAGCTACTATATGAGCTTCTTTAACGTCGTGATCGGCTACGGCATTGTCGCCTCGGTCATGACCACAGACACCGATTTGTCGAAAGAGGTAATTGGCTACCATTTTCTGCTGTGGATGGTGCTGGTCAGCGCGCTGCCGCTGCTGCTGATCTGGCGTAATTCGCTGCGCCTGACGCTGCTTGAGCAGCTGAAAACGCCGGGACAGCGCCTGAAGCCGCTGGGTGTGCTGCTGCTGGCCGTGGCGCTGGTCTGGCTACCTATCCGCTATTTTGACCGTCAGCAAAACATCAATGAGAAGCTGACCAACGTCGACCTGCCCAGCTACGGCGGCGTGGTGGCACACTCTTATCTGCCTTCTAACTGGCTGTCGGCGCTGGGGCTGTTTGCCTATACCAGCTATGACGAGACGATGGACAGCAAAGATATGTTCGACCCGGCAAAGCATTTTACCTATAACGCGCCGGCCGGGCTGGACGATACCTATGTGGTATTTGTGATTGGCGAAACCACCCGCTGGGATCATATGGGCCTGCTGGGCTACAACCGTGATACCACGCCAAAGCTTTCCCACGAGAAAAACCTGGTGGCGTTCCGTGGCGAATCCTGCGACACCGCTACCAAGCTTTCGCTGCGCTGTATGTTTGTGCGTGAAGGCGGTACTGATGAAGGGCCTGGCCGCACGCTGAAAGAGCAGAACGTATTTGCGGTACTGAAATCGCTGGGCTTTAGCTCCGAGCTTTTTGCCATGCAAAGCGAGGTCTGGTTCTATAACAACACCGATGCGGATAACTTTGCGTTCCGCGAGCAAATCGGCTCGGAAAAGCAGAACCAGGGCAAGTCGGTGGACGATATGCTGCTGGTACCGGAGCTGAAGAAGTCGCTCGATCGCCATCCGCAAGGCAAGCATCTGGTGGTGCTGCATACCAAGGGCTCGCATTACCTGTACTCACAGCGTTATCCGCGCGACTTTGCGCATTATCAGCCGGAATGTATGGGCGTGGATGATAAATGCAGTAAAGCGATGCTGATCAATGCCTTTGATAACTCGGTGCTTTATACGGATACGGTGCTGGAAAGTGTGTTCGATCAGCTGCGCGACAAGAAAGCGATTGTCTTCTATGCGGCCGACCACGGCGAATCGATCAGCGATAATATGCATCTGCACGGCACGCCACGTCATATGGCACCGCCAGAGCAGTTCCGCGTGCCGATGATGGTTTGGGCATCCGATAAATATCTGGCGGACCCGGCCAACCAGAGCCGCTTTGAACGCTTACAGGCGCAGCAGCGCGTAGGCGCGACGCATCGTCACGTCGAGCTGTTCGACTCCGTACTGGGCTGCCTGGGCTACAAGTCGCCAAATGGCGGCATTAAAGAAGCAAACGACTGGTGCGCGGATCCAGCAAAGCGTAAGGATTCTGGCAGCAAAATCTGATTGCCGTGCCGGACCACCAACCCCCGCGCCTTACCGGCCGGGGGTTTTTTTATGCGTGAAACCTGACCGCAGCCAAAGTAGCGGCGGCGATGTAAAGGAGCCTGAAGGCTCAGCGGATCTTTTTAGCCAGTATCAGTCCTGCCAGGTTTTGAAAGAGGATGCATCAGAAAATGAACGGCAGGATGGGGCAAACCCGGCTCTTTAGTAAAATGGGAGGTAAGATATAACTACTCAGCCCTAAGTAAATTTCAGAAAGCCTCTTCTTTGCTTCTTTGCTTCTGTGCTTCTGTGCTTCTGTGCTTCTGTGCTTCTGTGCTTCTGTGCTTCTGTGCTTCTGTGCTTCTGTGCTTCTGTGCTTCTGTGCTTCTGAGTTTCTGAGTTTCTGAGTTTCTGAGTTTCTGAGTTTCTGAGTTTGTGTTTCTGTTTGATGTGGGCAGTACCGCGCGTGACGGGGGGACGAAATCAATCAAGCCGGCCAGATGTGTCTGTTGCCAGTCGTTCAGGCCTTATTAAGGTTGGTGAAAAAAGTCATGCGCGCGATCAAAAAGCCCAACGCAAATCTTTGCAAGATAGGCCGCAGATGCGCGTAGCGCGTCGATTTCTAACCGGACAGGTAACCCAGGAGAACGGTCATCATGATGTACCTTACGCTGTTTATTGCCATCGTGGCGGAAGTGATTGGCACAACCTTGCTGAAAACTTCGGAAAATTTCACACGGCTTTGGCCAGGCCTGGGCACCGTGCTGTGCTACGGCATCGCTTTTTACTGTCTTTCCCTGACGCTACAGCATTTGCCTACCGGCATCGCCTATGCCATCTGGTCCGGCGTCGGTATTGTCCTGATTTCGCTGGTTGCCTGGCTGTGGCACGGCCAGCGTCTGGATTTGCCCGCGTTAATCGGCATGGCCTTTATTATCGTCGGGGTCATTATTATCAATACGCTGTCTCGCGCCGTTTCACACTGATGGCTGGCCGGTATCGGCGCTGAGTAGCGCCGATACCGGCAGCAGATTGTACTGTGAGGCCAGTAATCCCCGTCGCGCTTTTCCCCGTTTCTGTCGCTAAAAAGCGGCTTCCGCCCATTGCCGTTGCGTTAATTCGCGCCGCGCTGCGGCTGATGCAAAAGAGGCTAAATCGGCCATTTTTTATCCTGCCGTTGCAGAATTTTTGTCTGTAATGGCAGATATAAGCAAAGCGTATCGTTAAAAAAATGGGATTCAGGCGACTATTTTCAGCGGTTTTTTTGCAACGCGTTCCACTGGCTGATGATTTTCCGGCGCTATTTTAAGCGGCATAAAAAGTTAATGGCGCATTATATGCGCTGGAAAAGCCTGGTTTTGGTTATTTTTTATATTTGCCTGTCGCCTCTCATCCTCTGTGTAAATAGCCAACGGCTGTATTGACGTTTTATGCAACTGTTGACAAATTGATCGCTCAGAAGAGAAAGGATAAGGATTTGTCTGATGGCTTCAGCCTCGCCGCTTCTTCTACCCAAACCTTCTGACGCGTACGGGCCANNAAATACAGGCCTGACGAACTGCCTAACACACCATCACAACTGGAGCAGAAGCATGCGTAACTCCCTGGCTAAAAACAGGATGCTGAAGGTTGGTCTGAGCCTGGCCGCCCTGACCGTGGCCGCTGGCGTCCAGGCCAAGACCCTCGTTTATTGTTCCGAAGGATCGCCTGAAGGTTTTAACCCACAGCTTTTCACTTCTGGCACCACTTATGATGCCAGCTCCGTGCCGATCTATAACCGTCTGGTCGAGTTCAAGGTTGGCACCACCGAGCTTCAGCCTGGTCTGGCGGAAAAATGGGACGTCAGCGAGGACGGCAAAACCTACACTTTCCACCTGCGCAAAGGCGTAAAGTGGCAGACCACTAAAGATTTTAAACCCACGCGTGACTTTAATGCCGACGACGTGGTGTTCTCCTTTGAACGCCAGCTGGATAAAAATAACAAGTACCATGGCGTCTCCGGCGGCAGCTACGAGTACTTCGAAGGCATGGACATGCCGAAGCTGATTGCTAAAGTCGAGAAAGTGGACGACCAGACGATACGCTTTGTACTGACCCGGGCGGAAGCGCCGTTCCTGGCCGATCTGGGCATGGATTTTGCCTCTGTCCTCTCGGCGGAATATGCCGACAACATGCTGAAAGCCGGCACGCCAGAAAAAGTCGATCTGAACCCGGTCGGTACCGGTCCGTTCCAGCTGCTGCAGTACCAGAAAGACTCCCGCATCA
>DOOK01000194.1:0-2879 GCA_003512805.1 Erwinia sp.
ACGCATCGGCGTCAATTTCTGGGACACGCTTTTCTGGGGCGGCTTTGACAGCATTAATGACTGGGCCAACACAGGCTAGGAGGTGATCGTTTCCAATCCGGATTATCTCTATATGGATTTCCCGTACGAGGTCAATCCATTGGAAAGGGGCTATTACTGGGGGACCCGCTTCAACGACGAGCGCAAAATGTTCAGCTTTGCGCCGGATAATCTGCCACAGAATGCGGAGACATCGGTGGATCGTGACGGCAATTTCTTCGACGCTAAATCCGACAAGCCATGGCCGGGAGCCTACGGTATTTCCGCTCAGCTCTGGAGCGAAACTGTACGGACCGATGAGCAGATGGAAGGGATGATTTTCCCTCGAGTCCTGGCCGTTGCGGAGCGTGGCTGGCATCGAGCAGGCTGGGAGCAGGCTTATCAGGCCGGACGCGAATACAAAGGTGGCGAAACACAGCACGTTGATCGCGTAGCGCTCAACAAGGACTGGCAGCGCTATGCCAATCTGCTGGGACAGCGCGAGCTGGCAAAAATGGATAAAGCCGGCATCCACTATCGCTTGCCGCAGCCGGGCGCGAAAATTACCGCAGGCAAGCTGCAGGCCAATATCGCTCTGCCGGGCGTGACTATTGAGTACTCGCTTGACGGTGGCAACAGCTGGCAACGCTACCGCGATGACGCTCGCCCAACGGTTTCCGGCAAGGTATTCATTCGCGCCGTCAGCAGCGACGGCAAGCGTTTCAGTCGTGTAGAAACCCTATAATAACCACACGACAGGCAAAAAAAAACCGGTGAGCGATCACCGGTTTTTTTACTGCAACGCGTTACTTATCGTGCAGCGTCTCATCTTCACGACAGTCGCCGGTAGCACAGTGGCCGTAAAGATAGAGGCTGTGGTTGCTGAGCTTGATACCGTGTTTGGTAGCGATATCACGCTGGCGGGACTCAATAGACTCGTCGCTAAATTCGATTACCTTACCGCAGTCCAGACAGATCAGATGATCGTGATGCTGCTGCTGGGTAAGTTCAAAAACGGATTTGCCGCCTTCGAAATTATGGCGGGTAACGATCCCTGCATCGTCAAACTGGTTCAGCACGCGGTAAACGGTTGCCAGGCCAATCTCTTCGCCCATGTCGATCAGGCGTTTATACAAGTCTTCCGCACTGACATGATGGCACGCGGGTTCCTGAAGCACTTCCAGAATTTTCAGTCGAGGAAGCGTGACTTTCAGGCCGGCCTTCTTTAATGCGGTATTATTGTCAGTCATGCGGATATTGTCCTGTTACTTTGCTGGTCACTAAGTGGCTGAAAAGCCGTGAGCATCGGTCGACGCAAAAGCTGAGCGTCTCATTATAGAACCGATGCCTTGAAGAAACCACAGCGGAGATGCAAAACCATCAGGGGATGTAAGGATAAGAAGTCGTTACGTCCGGAAAAGCAAGCACCCATATACGCTGGGTTGTCAGTTCGCTCTGCCTGATTGACGGCGCCGCAGAAGCGGAGGCGGAGCAAGGCTATTGTACCGTTTTGACGGTAAAAGTTACAAATATGTATCTATTACTTCTATAGGAAAAAGCGTTGGCCCGGTGGGGGATTGCCCACCAGGCCAACGTTATCAGGCTTCGAGAATATCCTGAAGCTGCAGTTCATCCGAGATCTGCCTGACCCATTTTTCCACACGTTCGTTGGTCAGTTCTGGCTGACGATCTTCGTCGATGGCCAGGCCCAGGAAGTGGTTATCATCCGCCAGGCCTTTCGACGCTTCAAAATCATAGCCTTCGGTCGGCCAGTGACCCACGATGACCGCGCCGTTAGGTTCAATAATGTCGCGGATAGTACCCATCGCGTCACAGAAATATTCTGAGTAGTCTTCCTGATCGCCACAGCCGAACAGCGCAACCAGCTTGCCGTTGAAGTCGATCTCTTCCAGGGTAGGGAAGAAATCATCCCAGTCACACTGCGCTTCGCCGTAGTACCAGGTCGGGATGCCCAGCAGCAAAATATCAAAGGCTTCAAGGTCTTCTTTGCTGCTTTTAGCGATATCATGAACTTCAGCCACCTCGTTACCGAGCTGCTTCTGGATCATTTTTGCAATGTTTTCCGTATTGCCCGTATCGCTGCCAAAGAAAATGCCTACGATTGCCATGAGTTTAATAACCTCTTGAAACTTAATGATATGCGGCGGCTAGCCTGAAAATGTTAAGGCAATAATAGCAGACAGCTACAGGGGGATAAACGGCTAATCCGCCTGCATTTGTCGCTTTGTGCTTTACCGTTGCACGTGGTTTAGCGCTCAGGCCTGGCTAACTGCGCCATGACCATCTCTTCTATCAGCTCGCTGCGGCTCATATTACGCTGCTCGGCGAGCTGGTTCAGGGCGTCAACCGCGTCACTGTTCATTTTCAGTTCTACGCGCTTCAGCCCGCGCACTTTATCACGCTTAAGCTGGTTGCGTTTGTTAATGCGCAACTGCTCATCACGTGCCAGTGGATTAGTTTTGGGTCGTCCCGGACGACGCTCGTCTGCGAACAGATCGATCGTGGTGCGGTCCGTGTTTTCTTTTGCCATAGAATCGTGATACTGAAGGCTGGAGTTCTGATGGATTGAGCCGTTAGCGTTTGCGGCCGGTGCCGTCGACAAATTTTAGCGCGCCATCATACCCTGGCGAAAGTCGCGACGACAATTATTTAACCTTTTACTAAAACATTTGTTTTCACAGGGCAAAAAAGCGGCGGATGGCGCGCAAAACGGCATCAGGTTTCTCGGCATGCGCCCAGTGACCGGCACCGGTAATCACATGGGCGCGAGCGGCAGGGAACTGGGCCAGCAGCTCGTCACGATACGCTTCCTGCAAATAGGGCGAATGTTCACCCCGAAA
>DOOK01000194.1:2993-4482 GCA_003512805.1 Erwinia sp.
GGCGAATGTTCACCCCGAATAAAAAGCGTGGGGTGGGGCCAGGCAGGAAGCGTTTCCCAACCGATAATCCGATCGTAATTCTGCCAGAGCGCAGACACATTAAAACGCCATTCGCCCGCCTGAAAAGATTTCAGCAGGAATTGAATCACACCTTCTTCATCCACTGTCTGTCGCATCAGTGCCGCAGCATCGTGCCGTTGGGTAATGCCTGCTTCGCTGACGGCGGCCAGCGCGGCAAAAATAACGTCGTGATGGCGTTCCCGATAGGCTACCGGCGCGATATCGATAACCACCAGCTGCCTGACGCGTGTCGGCGCGAGGGAAGCCAGCGTCATGGCGATCTTCCCGCCCATGGAACGGCCTATAATATCAACCTGCCCGACACTGAGATCGTCCAGCGTTTCCAACACGTCTTGCGCCATAGCGGCGTAGCTTATTTCATCTGACCGCGGCGAAAGCCCATGATTTCGTACGTCCAACTGAATAACGCGGCGATCCTTTTTCAGATCGCGCGCCAGCACGCCAAGGTTGTCCAGGTTGCCAAAAAGGCCGTGAATAAGCACGACGGGCACGTCAGAAACGGCTGTTTGTTCAGATTGCAGGCGGAAATTCAATTTCATGGCAAACTTCTTACAGAGGAAACGAGGGGTTAGGTTATCATAAAACAGCGATTTTCTGCCGCCGCGACCAACCCGATCTTTTTACGGCATATTCTGACTTTTGTCCGCAATCGGGGCTGGCGCTATAACCCGGCAGGATTTAACTTTATAATCCTCGTGTTAGGGCTGGTCTTTTCGCGCCTCTGTAAAACAGGTTGCTAACCGGCTCTTATCAGCAATAATCGTACTGGATCAAGATGAAAACTATTGAAGTCGACGAAGAGCTCTACCGTTATATCGCCAGCCACACTCAGCATATTGGTGAAAGCGCCTCCGACATTTTACGTCGCATGCTGAAATTTTCCGCTGGCCAGACGGCACCGAAAGCGCCTGTTGCGGCTGTGGCTGCGCCCGCGCCTGTCGCCAGCGTACAGGAAAATGGGGTGAAAGAGACGTCTCGCCCGCAGGAACGCGTTCGCGCCGTTCGCGAGCTGCTGCTGTCGGATGAATATGCGGAGCAGAAGAAAGCGGTAAATCGCTTTATGCTAATCCTGTCGACTTTATACAATCTGGATCCCAAAGCATTTGCCGCGGCCACCGAGTCATTACATGGCCGCACACGCGTCTACTTTGCAGGTAATCAGCAAACCCTGGTACAGAACGGCACCCATACCAAGCCGCAACATATTCCCGGCACGCCGTATTGGGTGATCACCAACACCAACACAGGCCGTAAACGCAGCATGATTGAACATATCATGTCGTCCATGCAGTTCCCTACGGAGCTGTCGGACAAGGTTTGCGGCACACTCTAAACACAGCGTCAGGGAGAAGCGCCAATGGCCAGTCACCCCCGTGCCGGGCAGCCAGCACAGCAGAGCGATTTGATT
>DOOK01000194.1:4506-6330 GCA_003512805.1 Erwinia sp.
CGCAGTATTACGTCCTGCAGCCGGAAATCGGCAACGCGGAACACGCGGTGAAATTCGGCACGTCCGGCCATCGCGGTAGCGCAGGTCGACAGAGCTTTAACGAGATGCATATTCTGGCTATCGCGCAGGCGATTGCGGAAGAGCGCAAAAAGAACGGCGTTACCGGCCCTTGCTACGTAGGCAAAGATACCCATGCGCTGTCCGAACCGGCGATCATTTCCGTACTGGAAGTGCTGGCGGCGAACGGCGTGGACGTGATTGTACAGCAGGACAACGGCTATACGCCGACCCCTGCCATTTCTAACGCGATCCTTGAGCACAACAAGGCAGGCGGCGCGCAGGCTGACGGCATCGTCATTACGCCTTCGCACAACCCGCCGGAAGATGGCGGAATTAAATACAACCCGCCAAACGGCGGCCCGGCTGATACTAACGTCACTAAAGTGGTGGAAGATCGTGCCAACCAGCTGATTAAAGACGGCCTGAAAGATGTTAAGCGCATGGCGCTGGACGAAGCCTGGGCCAGCGGCCATCTGCAGGAAAAAGATCTGATCCAGCCTTATATTGAAGGCCTGTCCCAGATCATCGATATTCCTGCTATCCAGAAAGCGGGCCTGAAAATCGGCGTCGATCCGCTTGGCGGCTCCGGCATCGCCTACTGGCAGCGTATCGCGGAATACTACAATCTCGATCTGACTATCGTTAACGATTCGGTCGATCAGACGTTCCGCTTTATGCATCTGGATAAAGATGGCGTGATCCGAATGGACTGCTCATCCGAAAGCGCGATGGCGGGCCTGCTGGCGCTGCGTGACAAGTTCGATCTGGCTTTTGCCAACGACCCGGACTATGACCGCCACGGTATCGTTACGCCTGCGGGCCTGATGAATCCTAACCACTACCTGGCCGTTGCTATTAACTATCTGTTCCAGCATCGTCCACAGTGGGGCAAAGACGTCGCCGTAGGTAAAACGCTGGTATCCAGCGCGATGATCGACCGCGTGGTCAACGACATCGGCCGTAAGCTGGTGGAAGTGCCGGTAGGCTTTAAGTGGTTTGTTGACGGTCTGTTTGACGGCAGCTTCGGCTTCGGCGGCGAAGAGAGCGCGGGCGCGTCCTTCCTGCGCTTTGACGGTACGCCATGGTCTACCGACAAAGACGGCATCATCATGTGCCTGCTGGCCGCGGAGATCACCGCGGTGACCGGTAAAAACCCACAGCAGCACTATGATGAGCTGGCGGAGCGTTTTGGCGCGCCAAGCTATAACCGTCTGCAGGCTTCTGCGACCTCCGCGCAGAAAGCGGCACTGTCGAAGCTGTCGCCAGAAATGGTTAGTGCCGATACGCTGGCAGGCGATCCGATCACTGCCCGTCTGACCGCTGCGCCAGGTAACGGTGCATCAATCGGCGGCCTGAAAGTGATGACCGAGAACGGCTGGTTTGCGGCGCGTCCATCCGGTACGGAAGACGCTTACAAAATCTATTGCGAAAGCTTCCTGGGTGCCGAGCACCGCGAGAAGATTGAGAAAGAAGCGGTAGAAATTGTTAGCGAAGTACTAAAAAACGCTTAATCGCGAAAGGCATTAAGATATAAAGGCGCTGCGATGTCAGCGCCCTTTTTATTGGTTTCTTTCCGTCCATATCTGGATTCCCATCTGTTAAGTCGTTATGCCAACCTGTTTTTTCTTCTTTATTATTTTCTTTCGATAAACGTACCCCTGAATCAACCTTATTTCCCTGAAGGTTGACGCGGAATTTTAAAGTAAGCTTTATTTGTTGTTAGTGAATATCTTTTATTATCTTCTTTGCCTTTGCCTTTGCCTT
>DOOK01000189.1 GCA_003512805.1 Erwinia sp.
CGCGAAAGCGGGTTTTTTTATACTTGTGTCTACGCTAAATCCCTGCCTTCTTATTGATTTCCAGAATATTCTTCATTAAACCTGTTTGTATGAAAGCCAGAAATCAAACATTGAATACTGTTTTTATATACAGTATTTTTGTGGCTTTTCTTTTTCAGGCGGCATCATGGCAATCAGAAAACAGACGGACGGCAAATGGTTATGTGACTTTTACCCGAACGGGCGAGAAGGTAAGCGCATCAGGAAAACATTTAAGACGCGTGCCGAAGCAATCGCTTATGAACGCTATCAGGCGGAGGAAGCAAAGGATAAGCCCTGGCTCGGCAAGAAGGAAGACAGCCGTAAACTGAGCGAATTAATAAGCCTGTGGTACAAGCTGCACGGTTGTTCACTGGGCGATAAAAAGGGTCGATTGGGCAAACTCCATATTATTTGTCGAGGATTAGGTGATCCGATTGCCACCTCCATCACTGCTAAAGACTGGGCACACTATCGCGAGAGGCGGCTAAGCGGACTAATTAAGAACGGCTATAAAACCAGTGAAAAATCTCTGAAGGTTAAAGTCGGTACGGTAAACCGTGAGCACTGCTTTTTGAGAGCGGTATTTAATGAGCTGGAGCGCCTGGGAGAAATCGACTACCCCAACCCGCTTAAAAATATTCGCGAATTTGACGATCCTGAAAAAGAGATGGCCTGGCTCACCGACGCTCAAATCTTACGTCTGCTTGCAGCCTGTGAACTACACGGCAACCCAGAGTTAACACTGATAGTCAGAATTTGTTTGTCTACAGGCGCACGATGGAGCGAAGCCGCAGGGTTGAAAGCGAGCCAGATATCGCCCAACAAAATCACGTTCATTAACACTAAAGGTAAGAAAAATCGTACGGTTCCTATCGGGGATGATTTGTATAACGAGCTTAAAGATAAGGAAGGGAAGTTTTTCTCAGAGTGCTATCGGCAATTTTACCGCGTAATACGTCTTGCAGAAATAACCTTACCAGAAGGCCAAATGAGCCACGTTTTGCGGCATAGCTTTGCCAGCCACTTTATGATGGCCGGTGGCAATATTGTGGTACTGCAACGCATTCTAGGGCATTCAGATATCCGTGTGACCATGCGCTATGCGCACTTTGCGCCTGACCATTTGGAAGAGGCCGTAACCAACAATCCGCTGGCAAGAATGGCGCTAAAAAGTGACTACAAAGTGTCTACATAGGTTCTTACAGAGGGTAATACGATACAACTGGATAGCTTTTAAGTGATTGATTTAAATATAAGTTATTATTTTAAAACCCCTAACAAAAAAAGACCAAAGACGATTCCTGTCTTTGGTCCAGGGGAATGGCTCTGGTAGGAGCCGTGCGCTAAAAGTTGGCATTTATGCAGGCTATGACGCCTTGCTCTTTATAAGGTAGTACAGAGGCGGGGATTTTCCAGCCTGAGGGTTCAGGACCAGCTAAAATATGACAGCTCTGTGATCGTAACGGCAGAAACAGTGACGGAATGGCAGGAATGGAGAATTGCTGCTACCGCGCCAGCCGGAGGGCCAGCGCGGCAAAATGTTTAGTCACACAGCTTTTGCGCACGCTCAATAACAGGCGCCAGGCTCTTTTTCTGGCCCGGGTGCGCCGGATCGTCAATCTGGATAACGCTAATCGGCTGCCCTTTTACCTGCCCGCTTTTTAACTGCTGCTCAGCAATATCATTCAGTGGATACTGCATCAGCGTGCTGGGGTTGATGGCATACAATGCGCCGTCTTTGGTGCAGGTCAGCATCACCTCTTCACGGTCGAAAGCCCATTTGTCTTTACCCACTTCAAAGCGGCTGATGGTAATCACTTCTGATGCCATCGCGCTGGAACAAAAACTCAAAGCCAGCATCAGGCCAACTAATTTTTTCATGATGTTGCACTACCTCTTATCAATACGCCCAAAAGCAGGCGGTAAATATTCAGGCTGGTTCCAGCGTAGCGAAAAAGCTTACCAGCGCCACCACCAGAGCAGCAAGCAGCAGCTCAGCCAGCGTGGTCAGCATAAACAGGTAACGGGCTCTCTCCCCATTATCCTGAAAGCGCGGTACCAGCCAGTAACGATTAAACAGCGCAACGCCGCACATTACCCCTACCAGTAGCGTTTTCAACAGCAGAAGCTGGCTGTAACGGCCAAATGTCGGTGGCCAGCCCGGCAGCAGGATGAAAGCATTGACTGCTCCGCTGATAATAACCAAAGCCACGGCCAGGTGACCGTAACGGGAAAAACGCATCAGCGTAAAGATGGCGTCACCGGCAGTGGGGAGACGCGGCATATCACGCATCAAAATCAGCACAGGGATCAGGCCGCCCGCCCAAAAGGCCGCCGACAAAAGATGGAGGCTATGGTTCAGACGCTGTAGCCAACCGGCCGCACCGTCCAGCATCGTCGCATGACCGACAAAAGCCAACCCAACCAGCTGCCCCACCCCACTCAGCAACAACAACCACTGCCGCAACTGTCCGCGGGTGGTTAAGGCGACCACGCCTACCAGCGCAGCGAGCAGCTGCCATTGCCAGGCCTGTCCAAAGCGCGTCTGCAGGACCGCCTGCCATACTGCGCTATTGCCGATATCACGCCAGCCATCGGCCATCAGGCCAGTTTGCGCCACCAGCAGCATGATTGCCGTTGCCAGCGAAAGCAGCGAAGCGGTAACCAGTAGCCGACGGAAGCGCAGGGCCAGCTGCGGCCTGAAACGCGCGGGCGCCAGCAGCGTGGTGTACACTGCGCCCCCCGTCAGCGACATCAGTGCGGCAAAATGCAGCCAGCGGAAAAGCAGATAGAACAGGCTGAGGGACATATTATTTCACGCTAAAGGTGTAGGTTCCCTTAGTTTTATGTCCGTCAACCGACAGTACATGCCAGCTGACCTGATACTGACCGCTACTGAGGGGTTTCGCCAGCGGCACGATCAGCTGGTTGTGTTGTCTGGGCGCACGTTCGGCCTCAGAGAGCGGCACGGCCTGCTGCTGATTAGTCGTGACCTCGACCCCGCTGAAAGCCGGTTCGATATCTTCCGAAAACGTCAGCGTTAAAGCCTGCGGCGAAGCTTCCACACTGGCATTAGCGGCCGGATACTGGCTTTTAAGGTGGGCGTGAGCAGAAACCTGCTGTGAGAAAGCGGCGGCACTCAGCGCCAGCGCGAAAATCATTGACCTACGCATCGAATCCATCCCGTTTGGTGCAGCTCAGGGCTGCGACAAGGCCGAAAGAATACTCCGCTCCCCATAAAGTGTCGAGTCGTTAACGGCTTTAGCCGACCGTCAGGCTTGCGAAACGCAGCCGTCTGCTTTATTTTTGCCGCGAGTCAACGGAGGTCATCATGAATTACAATCTGGCGGTGCTACCGCAGGAAGAAAAAGACAAAATCAATGTCGATATTGCTGCCGCAGGCGTGGCGTTTAAAGAACGTTACAATATGCCGGTAGTGGCGGAGATGGTGGAGCGCGAACAGCCGGAAAGGTTACGTGACTGGTTTCGTCAACGGCTGATGCATTACCGGCAGGCCTCGCTAAGCCTTTCCCGTCTGCCCTACGAACCGAAACAAAAATAGTTGCGCGAATAACTTGTGTTTCCTGGTCGCTTCAGTTGAGATAACCACTCAAAAACCTTATTGCGAGTAAATTTATGTCCGTCTGGAGTATCGCCGCCGCGCAATCAGGGTCTCGTCCCGGAGACATCGAGTGGAATATTGAACGCCATCTGGCTTTTGTTCGTCAGGCCGCTGAGCATCGGGTCGATTTACTGCTGTTTCCGGAACTGTCCATTACAGGCTATGAGCTTGCACTCGCCAGCCAGCTGGCAATGTCTATCGACGATATCCGCCTTAACGCTTTTGCCGAAGCGGCGACAGAATACCGCATGAGCATTGTCACCGGTGTTCCTCTACAGGATGGTGACAAGACGCGCCTCTGCGCGCTGGCTTTTTTACCTGATGGTACGCGCCTGGCCTACTTTAAACGTAACCTGGTTGAGGCGGAAAAGCCGTTTTTCCACCCCGGACAAAGCGTCCCCGTGTTCGGCTATCAGCATCATCATGTGGCGATGGCAGTCTGTGCTGATATCAGTGTGGAAGACTACGCTCGCGATGCCGCTAACCGTGGCGCTAATCTTTATGCCACCAGCGTCTTGCTGTCTGAAAAAGGGTATCACAAGGATTGCGAATACCTGGCGCGCTGGTCACGCAAATTCAATATTGCCGTGCTGATGGCGAACCATGCTCTTCCTACTGGCGGTTTTCAGAGTGCCGGGAAAAGCGCTGTCTGGGATGAAAAAGGCAGGCAGGTTATCGCAGGTGGTAGCGGCGAGCAGCTGGTTATTGCCCGACGTCAGGACAGTAAATGGCAGGGCGAAGTGCACGATTTATGCACGGTTGCCGCCCTCTGAAGAGAGAAATTATGTTACGCGTAATAGATACCGAAACCTGTGGCTTACAGGGCGGCGTAGTAGAAGTCGCTTCCGTTGATGTTATCGACGGCAGGATCGTGAACCCTATGAGCGATCTGATCAGCCCCGACCGCCCTATCAGCCGTCAGGCTATGGCGATCCACCGCATTACCGAAGCGATGGTACAGGGCAAACCTACCATTGAAGAGGCGATTGGCCGCTATCACGGCAGCCCTTACTATGTCGCGCATAACGCCAGCTTTGATCGCCGAATGCTGCCGGAGATGCCGGGCGAGTGGATTTGCACCATGACGCTGGCGAAAGGCCTGTGGCCGGGCAAGAAGTACGGTAACCAGGCGCTGCGCGAAGCTTTACAGTTGGAAGTTACGCCGCCTGAGGATTTACACGCTCACCGTGCACTGTACGACTGCTATGTGACCGCTGCCTTGCTGATCCGCATTATGTCGTTTTCCGGCTGGGATGCGCCGGAAATGGTGCGTCGAATGCAGGTTCGGGGTTCCAGCGCCACCTTCCCGTTTGGCAAGTATCGCGGCAGCCGCATTGATGATGTGGTGAAGCGCGATCCGGGATACCTGAAATGGATGTTGAAAAATATCCCGGATCTGAAGCCCGATCTGAAAAGCGCTATGGAAAGAGCGCTGTCAGCGGATTAACGAGCGTTGGCGGGGCTTAACGTTTCCTGCGCCAGACCAATCAGAAAAGCATATTCCAGCGCCACGCCCTCGTAGGATTTAAAACGGCCCGACTTGCCGCCATGCCCTGCATCCATGTCGGTGCAGAGCAGCAACAAATTATCGTCCGTTTTAAACTCGCGCAGCTTTGCCACCCACTTCGCCGGTTCCCAGTACTGCACCTGGGAATCATGCAGTCCGGTTGTCACCAGCATATGCGGATAGTGTTGTTCGGTGATGCAGTCATAGGGGCTGTATTGCCGCATATAGCGATAGTAACGCTCGTCCGCCGGATTGCCCCACTCATCATATTCTCCCGTCGTCAGTGGGATTGATTCGTCCAGCATCGTGGTGACCACGTCTACAAACGGCACCTGGGCGACCAGGCCATGAAAACGCATTGGCGCCATGTTAATTACCGCGCCCATCAGCAGGCCGCCAGCGCTGCCGCCCATGGCATAGAGTTTCTCAGGGTTGCCGTAGCCCTTTTCTACCAGCGCGTTGGTGACGTCGATAAAATCGTGGAAGGTGTTGAGTTTTTTCAACAGTTTGCCATCTTCGTACCATTGCTGGCCCAGTTCGCCGCCGCCACGAATATGCGCCAGCGCGAATACGAAGCCGCGATCCAACAGGCTCAGGCGGCTGGAGCTGAAATCGGCATCCATACAGCTGCCATAGGAGCCATAACCGTAAACCAGCATGGGGCTTTTTCCGGGGAGATAGTGCTGCCGGTGATAGACCAGCGAAACCGGCACTTCCACGCCATCGCGAGCCTTAATCCAGTGGTGTTCACTGTGGTAGTCGTTCGCATCAAAACCCTGCACTTCCGTCTGTTTGAGAATGGTTCGCTCGCCGCTGTCCATATCCAGCTCAAACAGGGTATCTGGCGTGGTCATGGAAGAGTAACCGTAACGCAGTTTGCTGGTGTTGGCCGAGGGGTTCACAGCAAGCCAGGTAACGTAGGCCGGATCGTCAAAAGCGATCCCGTAATCTTCTCCGCTCTGCCAGTTAATCTGCCGCAGGCTGGTCAGGCCACGTTGACGCTCTTCCACTACCAGCCAGTCGCGAAACAGCGCAAAATCTTCCAGCATAACGTGGTCGCGTGGCGCAATCAGCGTTTGCCATTTCTCTTCTTTCACGTGATCGGTACGGTACAGACCAAAGTTTTTACCTGCGCGGTTGGATCGCACATAAAAATGGTGATCGTAATGATCGAGGCTGTATTCGTGATCCTTACGACGCGGACAAAATATTTGCGGCTGCGCGTCGGCGAATTCCGCATCCAGCAGCTGGATTTCGCTGGTGGTGGTGCTGTTAAGCACGATCAGAATAAAGTGCTCGGACATCGTTTTATGCAGGCTGACGTAGAAAGTCTCATCCTGCTCTTCATAAACCAGCTCGTCATCCCGCTGTGGCGTCCCCAGCCGATGACGCCAGACCTGCCACGGCAGCAGCGTCTGTTTATCTTTCAGCACATAATAAAAGGTGCGGCTGTCGCTGGCCCAGACAAAGCTGGAGGAGACGTTATCCAGCACTTCCGGATACCAGTTGCCGGTTTTAAGATTGCGAAAGCGAATGCCGTACTGACGGCGCGACAAAAAATCCTCCGCCAGCGCCATCACTTCATTGTTGGGACTGATGCCCAGCCCGCCCAGGGTGTAGAACTCGCTGTGAGAGA
>DOOK01000321.1 GCA_003512805.1 Erwinia sp.
TCACGTTCAGGCTTTTTTTTATGCATGTTCCCCACGAGGAAGGGTGAGAAGCCTTGACCGGGTTCGACAAAGCCGCCGGTCTTGCACGGCAGGCTGCCGCCCGACAGGGTAAGGCTCATGTATCCCTTGCTCACCGCCATCTTTCAAAGAAAAAAGCCTGAACTCACGTTCAGGCTTTTTTTATACCGGATGCCTTCTTATGACCCGCTTCAGGGCCACTGGCCATCAGGCAACTTTAAACACAGCGATGGCACGAGTCAGTTGCGCAGCCTGATCTTCCAGCGAGGCGGCCGCAGCAGCGGCTTCCTGCACCAGCGCCGCATTCTGCTGGGTCACTTCATCCATCTGGCTCACCGCGATGCTGACGTGCTCGATACCGTTTACCTGCTCGCCAGAGGCCGAGAAAATCTCCGACATAATGCCCGAAACATTGCCGATGGAAGAAACAATGTCATCCATTGTTTTCCCGGCGTTAGCCACCAGCTGGCTGCCTTCCGTAATACGCAGGCTGGACGTTTCGATCAGCGTCTTAATTTCTTTAGCGGCAACCGCGCTTCGCTGAGCCAGCGCCCTGACCTCTGAAGCGACAACGGCAAAGCCTCGTCCCTGCTCACCCGCGCGGGCGGCTTCCACCGCGGCGTTAAGTGCCAGGATATTGGTCTGGAAAGCGATACTTTCTATGGTGCTGATAATCTCAGCCACGCTATTGGAACTTTCGTTAATAGCCGACATGGTAGAGACGACTTTTCCTACCACTGCACCACCGTGCTCCGCCACTCGGGAAGCCTCGGAAGCGAGGCTGCTGGCATGTTGCGCATTTGAAGAGTTCTGGCGCACCGTAGCGGTAAGCTGCTCCATACTGGCAGAGGTTTCTTCAAGTGACGCGGCCTGCTGCTCAGTCCGGCTGGAGAGATCGGTATTGCCCATAGAGACTTCTTTTGCCGCGCTATCAATAGAGGCTGCAGCGCTCTGGATCTCTGAAACGACTTTCCTTAGCTGCTCCTGCATTTCTGCAAAAGTAGCGATCAGCACGCCAGTTTCATCTTTTGACTGCGCCACCAGTACCGACGTCAAATCACCGTCGGCGATTGAACGCGCCGCTTTCACCGCCTGGCGCAGCGGAACGGTAATCGCACGGGACAGGAAATAACCCAGCAGAGAAGCAATCAACAAGCCTGCCAGAGCACCCACAATCAGGGTCAGCTTGGTCTGGGATTCCGTGGCATCAACCGTACGCTGACGTTCACCCAACAGCCCTTTCTCTTCGCCGGCAAGCTCGTCGATAATCTTACGCATCCCATCCATTTGCGCTTTGCCAGTATTGGTATTGAAAGCGGTCAGAAACGCGTCATAAGAGAGCGTGCCGCTATTCAGAGCCTGGCGATTTTTCATCAGTGGCGTAACAAAAGAGCCTTCCCACGCCTGTTCCTGCGCAACCAGTCTGGCCAGCCGATCCTGTTGTCTTGGGTTGTCTGATGTCAAAGACCTGGCCTTCTCTACGTGCTGAGCAAAGCTTTTCTGCCCTTCCTGCCACGGTGCCAGCATCTCTTCTTTGCCATTTAGCGCATAGCCACGCAGGCCGGTTTCCATATTGACCAGGCTCATGGTCATCGAGCGACTTTCATCAATGACGCGCCAGGTATGCACGTTCCAGTTATTGGAAGTGACAATGCGCGAAAAGTTAACGTAAAAGGTACTGCACAACAGCAGCAGTAAGGCCGCTACGATACCGAAGGCCGCAATAAATTTTGCACTGACCGAAAGGTTTTTAAACATCTTTTTCACGCTCTCAGAAGATTAAAGATTCAGACATACGCCTGCATTGATAATGATTATCTATCGGCGCAATTTGTCTAACCTTTACTCTTCATTCGCTCTTTCGCATTTTTGGTACCCCAGGCACCCTGCCGTTCTGAGCCGATTTTAATCGTAAACTAAGTATGTTAATGAGTGGAAAACGTCAAAAAATATGCATTATATTGAATTTACAGCGCAAATTGAAAAGGCCCGTCCCGGTTAACTTTTCCGGGACGGGCCTTTGCCTGTGTAAAATACTTTACCACTGCTTATCTTTAACAGCAGAGCCTGCCGTTATACCGGGTGCTTAGCCGTAGGCCATCAGCGTATGCTGACACAGTTCCGAGCGTACGCAGTCTTGTTTACCGAAACGCACCACTCCGATCATTTCATCTTCTTTGAAGCGGGCCAGCGCGTCGCTAAGGCCCGACTGAACATGGTTCGGCAAATCACACTGGGTGATATCGCCATTGACGATAACGGTGACGTTTTCCCCAAGGCGGGTCAGGAACATTTTCATTTGGGCGGCGGTGACATTTTGCGCCTCATCAAGGATCACCACGGCATTTTCAAAGGTACGCCCACGCATATAGGCGAAAGGCGCGATTTCCACCTTGCCGATTTCAGGACGCAGACAGTATTGCATAAAGGAAGAACCAAGACGTTTAACCAGAACGTCATAGACGGGTCGAAAATAAGGAGCGAATTTCTCTGCGATATTACCGGGCAGGAAGCCTAAATCCTCGTCGGCCTGCAGTACAGGCCTGGTGACAATGATCCTTTCAACATCCTTATTGATCAGGGCTTCGGCCGCTTTGGCGGCGCTAATCCAGGTTTTTCCGCAGCCCGCTTCGCCGGTCGCGAAAATCAGCTGTTTACTCTCTATGGCTTTAAGATAGTGCGCCTGAGCTTCGTTACGGGCTTCAATGGGCGAATGGTCGCGCGTATCACGCGCCATGCCGATTGCGTCCAGCCCACCCATCTGCACCAGCGAGGTGACCGATTCTTCTTCACGCTGACGGTGACTGCGTGAATCGCTACGAAGCACGCGCTTGGCTTCACGACGAGCTTTGATCACTGCTTTCTGTCTTCCCATAGTGGCACCTTACAATTGGTTTCATTTCCCGCACCCGACACGGCGGTGCGATTACGTGAACGCTTTAGAGGTTTTGCTGGCTTCCTTGTAAGCCTTGTCTGGCCAATGAAAGGGTACGCGGAGTGACGATGCCGGGCACCGGAGGGTATGAAAGAACGGACTGAAAAAGAAAAGAGAAGAGGAAGTCATGGGGGCGATAAGGCCCTCGCGCCGGGAAGCGGTCATGCTATTTGTCTGACGCTTACGTCCATAAAAGGACTTGTCCATTCGCGATCTCCGTGTTGCACACTGGAAACAACTGACGCCTGATAATTAAATTTCAACAGATTCCTGGAATAATGCAACATTAATTTTACCTGGTGGTAAAGGAAAAGCGTGAAATAGGGAGATGCGTACGCGGGAGGTTAATTGCGATCGTAGCAGGATCAAAGAGATAAAAATTTATTTTATGCTGAGTCATCTACTCCGAAATGTTTACCACGCGGGTTAACATCGCTGATTAAAAAACAACCTCCCGCACGAGGCGCGGGCAGGAGGTTGAAAAGGCTCAGGCCTGAAGTAAAGGCTGCCCGAGATAATGTTTTTCGTCAATGACGCCAGGCAGCACAAAGAAATATCCGCCGCCCACGGGTTTGACATATTCTTCCAGCGCCTCGCCGTTAAGCCTTTTTTGTACGGTCAGGAAGCCTTTTTGCAGGTCGTGCTGGTAGCAGATAAACAGCAGCCCCATTTCCAGCTGACCGGCATTTGACACGCCCAGCGAATAGCTATAGCCACGGCGGAGCATCAGATTTTCCTGCGTTTGCGCCGTACGCGGATTAGCAAGGCGGATATGCGCATCCAGAGGGGTAATGGTCCCCTCGGGATCGCTGGCATAGTCCGGCACGTCATGCTCGTGGGTCATTCCCAACGGCGCACCACTCTGCTTCACCCGGCCAAAAATGTTTTCCTGCTCACGCAGCGGCGTTCTGTCCCAGAACTCTACGTGAAACTGAATAATACGCGCGGCCTGGTAGCTGCCGCCGATCGTCCAGGCAGGCTCATCCTGATCCGCCGTGACCCAAAGGATATTATTCATCATCGCGGTGTCGGCGGTATTGGGATTAGCGGTTCCGTCCTTAAAGCCCAGCAGATTAATCGGTGTCTCCCTGCCCTGGCTGCGCGCCGCATGGTCAGAGATAAACCCTTCCCGCCGCCAGCGCACGCTCAGTAAATCCGGCGAATGCTTGATGATATCTCGCAGCGCATGGATTACCGTGTCGTTGGTGTTAGCACAAATTTGCAGTAACAGATCGCCATGGCACCGCCCGGCGTCCAGCGCATCATTTGGAAAACGCGTCATGGCTTGCAGCCTGTGCGGCTTTTGCGCCTGCAACCCATAGCGATCGTCAAACAAAGAATGACCGACAGAGACCGTGATAGTCAGGTTGTCCGGGTAAATATGAGCGCCCAGAATGCCGGAATCCATCGGCGGCAGGCGTGGATTAGCCGTCTGCGGCGCGGCGCCTCCCTGAGTCAGGAAAGCGATGCGGTCGGTTAACAGTCGAAACAGGCGCTCCAGGTCGGCTTTGTCTGCTGCCAGTACGTCAAAGGCCACCAGCATCATTGAGGCCTGCTGCGGCGTAACGATCCCCGCCTGGTGCGCACCGTAAAACGACTGGCTCTGCTCGCGGCTATTGGGCGAGAGCGCGCCGGGTGAAAAAGCAGCCGGCGCGCCGTGCGCCGGACAGCCGCCTGCTACCGCCAGACCACCAAGAATACCCATTCCCTTTAACAGTCGGCGGCGTGAAGGCTCCACCGCCTCGTCATCAGCATGCTTTATCACTTAATCCAGCCCTAGCGTTCCACGCAGCAGTGCAAGATCTTCCGCCAGCGCCGTGATCGGGCCTTTCATTGCGGTACGATCGGCATCGGTAAGCTTGTCATAAGAGGCAAAGCCGTCGCCGCTGCGGTATTTTTTCAGGATGGCATCGACCTTTTTAAAATTGCCGTCGATTTTCGCCAGCAGTGCCGGATCGGCCTGTTGCAGCATCGGACGCAGCAAGTTCACAATCTTCTGTGCGCCGTCGACGTTAGCCTGGAAATCCCATAAATCAGTGCGGCTGTAGCGATCTTCTTCGCCGGAGATTTTACTGGAAGCGACTTCCTCAATCAGTCCTGCCGCACCGCCCACCACTTTACCCGGTGGAAAAGCCAGCTCGCTGACCCGTGTTTGCAGCGCCTGCACATCCGCATAGAGCCTGTCGGCATAGGTGTTCATGCCTTTGGTTGACCCGTCGCCCCACAGCGCTTTTTCCAGGCGGTGGAAACCGGTGAACTTAGGATCGGCCGCTTTTTGCTCATAATCATCTTCACGCGCGTCAATGCTGCCGTCCAGATCGGAGAACAGCTCCGCTATCGGTTCGATACGTTCATAGTGAGCGCGCGTCGGAGCATAGAGCGCTTTCGCCTTGTCGATATCGCCCGCCTTTACCGCCTCGGTAAAGGCTTTGGTACTGGCCACCAGCGCGGTCACTTCCTGCATAACGTAAGCTTTGTAGGCGGTAACCGGCCCGGTCAGCTGCATCAGCGTGGGCTGTGCGCCTGCCGCATCCTGTGCGCCCTGAACAAGCAGTTTACCTTTTGGATTGCTCAGCAGACCGCAGGTCATCTCATATTCGCCCGGCTGCAGGGTGGCCGTCAGCTTTTGCGTAAAGCCCGGCGCGATATTTTCGCGCTCTTCTACCACCATTACCCCTTTCAGGATCTCCCACTCCAGGCCTTTCTGGCTGTGGTTCTGGATAACAAACTGCGTTTTCCCGGCTTTGACGGTGACGCTCATCGGATCGCATTGCTTGTCGTTAACGACAATTTTCACCTGCGGCACATCGGCTGCCTGCACGGCAGAAAAGCTGGCCAGTAACGCCGCCGCCAGCGGTAACATTGAAAAACCACGAATCATGATACATCCCTTAAATAAGAAAGCGGAAAAAGCGGCTTAACGCGGGGCCGCCGCAGCAGACGGACGTCCGGGCATGAAAAAGACGATCAGCGCAGGAATGAGATAACAAAACCAGACCACCACTTCACTGACGCTGGGAGCTTCCTGATAGCCGAACAGCCCTTCCAGCAACGTTCCCGTCAGCGTGCTAGTAGAAAGCACCTGGCTGAAATCGAACGCCTGGCTTTGAAAGCTGTTCCACAGGCCGGCTTCATGGAAAGCACGGATAGCGCCGGCGGCCAGTCCCGCCGCGACCAGCAGAATAAACAGGCTGGTCCACCTGAAGAAAATGGCCATATTCAGCCGTATGCCGCCCCAGTAGATCAGCATCCCCAGAACAATAGCGGTGGCGAGGCCAAGGATCGCCCCGATTGGTGGCGCAATGCCCACATCCTGCTGGAAGGCCGCCAGCAGAAAGAAAACGGACTCCAGTCCTTCGCGCGCCACGGCCAGGAAAACCATGAAAATCAGGGCCCAACCGCCGCCCTTTCCGCGCTGCAGAGCGTTATCAACCGCACCTTCCAGCTGCGCTTTAATATTGCGCGCCACTTTACGCATCCAGAAAACCATCCAGGTCAGAATGCAGACGGCCACTACCGCCACCATGCCTTCGAACAGCTCCTGTTCTCTCTGCGGGAATTCACCGGTGGTTTCATTAATCACATAGCCCAGCACCAGGCAGAGGGTGGCCGCGATAAACACGCCAAGCCACATCGCGCCAAACCACTCACTGCGCTGAGTGCGTTGTAAATAGCTGGCAATCAGGCTGACGATCAGCGCGGCTTCCAGTCCTTCGCGTAACATAATCAGGAACGGCACAAACATAGGCACCTTCAGGCTTATAATGCGTTTGCACGCGGGTAAAGAAGCGTAAATCTAAACGATACCGATTATCATTATCGCCGAAAGAAATACAAGAGGCAGACCGGGTATTTTTATCGTTCAGACGCCAGAAAACCCCTACGGACAGAGATATAAGACAAATGAAACGGGCAGCAGGTCTGATACCCTTTTCCGTCTGGTGAAAAGTAGAGTGAAGAAAGCAGGACAATAGCGGCACGGGCGACACAATGCAGGGAAGTTTATAGCGTGGATTGACACCCTTTTGTATTGGGGAATGCTTTCACCCTGCGGTTTGCATGGCTACCCTGAAGCGCTAAAGAGAGGTATTCAGATAAAAAAGGCCCGCCGAAGCGAGCCTGTGATGCGGTCTGTCGTGATTAACGTGAATGGAACTCGGCTTCGGCTGCCTCAAACCGTGCCACGGCTGCCGTGGAAGGCTTGCTGCCTGCCAGGCTGAACAGCACGATGGCGATGCTGGCAAACAGGAAGCCCGGGATGATTTCGTACAGATTCAGCCAGGCATACTGTTTCCAGATCAGTACGGTCGCCGCGCCCACGATAATGCCGGCCAGCGCGCCGTTACGGGTCATGCGCTTCCAGACCAGCGAGAAGATCACCACCGGCCCGAATGCCGCGCCAAAACCGGCCCAGGCATAGCTCACCAGCCCCAGCACGCGGTTATTGGGGTTGGAAGCCAGCGCGATAGCCACCAGCGCGACCAGCAGCACCATGAAACGTCCAACCCAAACCAGCTCACGCTGGCTGGCATTTTTCCGCAGGAAGTTTTTATACAAATCTTCCGTCAGCGCGCTGGAACAAACCAGCAGCTGGCAGCTCAGGGTTGACATAACCGCCGCCAGAATAGCCGAAAGCAGGATGCCGGCGATCCACGGATTAAACAGAATACGGGCCAGCTCGATAAAAATACGTTCGCTGTTATCGGTGACGCCCATCGCCTGCTCGGGATGATTCTGGAAGTAGGCAATACCAAAGAAGCCGACCGCTACCGCCCCGCCCAGGCACAGGATCATCCACGTCATGCCGATACGACGTGCGCTGCGAATAGAGTGATGTGAATCAGCCGCCATAAAACGCGCCAGGATATGCGGCTGGCCAAAGTAGCCCAATCCCCAACCCAGTAGCGAGATCACCGCAACAAAGTTGAGGTTTTTCAGCATATCGATATTTTCAATGCTCTTGGCCTGAATCACCGCCAGCGAATCGCCCAGCCCTCCTACCGCGATAATCACCATCACCGGCGTCAGGATCAGCGCGAAAATCATCAGGGTGGCCTGCACGGTATCCGTCCAGCTGACGGCCAGGAACCCCCCCACAAAGGTATAGATAATAGTGGCGGCTGCGCCTGCCCAGAGCGCCGTTTCGTAGCTCATACCGAAAGTGCTTTCAAACAGACGGGCACCGGCCACGATGCCGGAGGCGCAGTAGATAGTGAAGAAAACCAGAATGACCACCGCGGAGATCACACGCAGAATTTTGCTTCTGTCTTCAAAACGGCTGGCGAAAAAATCGGGCAGCGTCAGCGCATTATCATGGTGTTCCGTCTGCACGCGCAGGCGTCCGGCGACAATTTTCCAGTTAAGGTAAGCGCCCAGCGTCAGGCCAATTGCTATCCAGCTTTCGGAGATGCCGGAAATGAAAATCGCTCCCGGCAGGCCCATCAGCAGCCAGCCGCTCATATCAGATGCCCCGGCGGAAAGCGCGGTGACCACGCTGCCCAGACTGCGTCCTCCCAGGATATAATCATCAAAATCTTTGGTTGAGCGCCAGGCCATAAAGCCGATGAACACCATGCCAAGAATGTAAATGCAAAAGGTCACCATCATCGGTGTGCTAACTGTCATTCAGGTTCTCCACTTATTATTGTTAATGCGCAACCTTGCCCTGCCGCCGGAACGTGGCGGCGCTACTTCTGACCACCCAAGGCCGGGTATCCTGCCGTAAAGCCCTGACTGGCACAATACTCATCAATGGTTTAACACAGTCGTTACATTATTTTCACCTTGCATCTTGCATGATGCGTCGACAGGTTGCACTGGATCACAGTGTCACCGGTTACACCTGCCAAAAAACCGCTGTAAAGCCCGGTTTTATCGCCTTTGAAAAAGCTGGCCGAATTCTTGCAGCAATATCCGTGCCGCTTTTAAAAAAAGCGATTTTGCGTTCTGCATTCAGCTTCACATTTAACAAGGTTGCACAAAGTTGCAACTTAAGTGATATTGCTTGCCAGATCTGTTTTGACTATTTGCAAGGAGTTTTAAGGCATGGGCACAACCACTATGGGCGTTAAGCTTGACGAGGCTACGCGCGACCGCATTCGTCAGGCTGCGAGCCAAATCGACCGCACTCCTCACTGGCTGATTAAACAAGCTATTTTTAACTATCTGGAACAGCTGGAAAGAGGCGATGCCCTGCCGGAATTCCCCTTGCAGGCTACGGTTCAGGAGAGCGAAGAAGCCACTGTCGAGGAACTGCATCAGCCTTTCCTTGAGTTTGCCGAACATATCCTGCCGCAATCGGTAACCCGTTCCGCCATCACCGCGGCCTGGCGCCGCCCGGAAACGGAAGCGGTACCCATGCTGTTGGAGCAGGCACGTCTGCCGCAGCCGCTGGCGCAGCAAACCCAGCGTCTTGCCCACCAGCTGGCTTCGACGCTAAGGCACCAAAAAGGGGCAGGCGGACGCGCCGGAATGGTGCAATCGCTGCTGCAAGAGTTCTCGCTTTCCTCGCAGGAAGGTGTTGCGCTGATGTGCCTGGCGGAAGCGCTGCTGCGCATTCCTGACAAACCCACTCGCGACGCGCTGATCCGCGATAAAATCAGCAACGGTAACTGGCAGTCGCATTTGGGTCGCAGCCCTTCAATGTTTGTTAACGCCGCCACCTGGGGCCTGTTGTTTACCGGCCGTCTGGTTTCTACGCACAACGAGGCGAACCTGTCGCGCTCGCTGAACCGTATCATCGGTAAAAGCGGCGAGCCGTTAATCCGCAAGGGCGTGGATATGGCGATGCGCCTGATGGGTGAGCAGTTTGTTACCGGTGAAACCATCGCGGAAGCGCTGGCAAATGCCCGCAAGCTGGAAGAAAAAGGTTTCCGCTACTCTTACGATATGCTGGGCGAGGCGGCGCTGACGAAGAAAGACGCTGAGGCCTATCTGCTTTCTTACCAGCAGGCAATCCACGCTATCGGCAAAGCGTCTAACGGTCGCGGCATTTATGAAGGCCCGGGCATTTCTATCAAGCTCTCTGCGCTGCATCCACGCTATAGCCGTGCGCAGTATGAGCGCGTGATGAACGAACTTTATCCCATCTTAAAATCGCTGACGCTGCTGGCCCGCTCTTACGACATCGGCATCAACATTGATGCGGAAGAAGCGGATCGCCTGGAGCTGTCGCTGGA
>DOOK01000466.1 GCA_003512805.1 Erwinia sp.
CTAACGCCTGACAACAAAAAGGGGAACTGGCCATGAACGGGACCAGCATGTCGGAAAAAGCCATAGAGATGACCGGCGTCAACAAGTGGTATGGCACGCTCCAGGTGCTGAAGGGCATCGACCTCAATGTCGCACGGGGCGAACATATCGTTTTGTGTGGCCCCTCTGGATCGGGAAAGTCGACTTTGATCCGCTGTATCAACCACCTTGAGGAAATCCAGCAGGGCAAGATTGCCGTTAATGGCACCGAACTCAGCCAGAAAGGTAACAACGCAGACCATATCCGCCGTGATGTCGGCATGGTTTTCCAACAGTTCAATCTGTTTCCGCATCTAACCGTTCTTGAAAACTGCATGCTGGCGCAGCGTCGCGTTCGCAAAACGCCGGTTGCCGAGGCGAGAGACAAGGCAATGCGTCATCTGGAGCGCGTCCATATTGCCGAACAGGCCAAAAAATTCCCGGCCCAGCTTTCCGGCGGACAACAACAGCGCGTCGCCATCGCCCGGGCATTGTGCATGGATCCCAAGATCATGCTGTTTGATGAGCCGACCTCCGCGCTGGATCCGGAGCTGGTAGGCGAAGTGCTGGATGTGATTAACAAACTGGCACGTTCGGGCGTTACCCTGGTGGTGGTCACGCACGAAATAGGGTTTGCGCGGCAGGTGGCCGATCGCGTGGTCTTTATGGTGGACGGCAAAATTGTCGAAAGCGGCAGCGCCGAACGGGTACTGAATCGTCCTGTTCATCAGCGTACCCGACGCTTTCTGGAAAAGGTGTTGTAGATGGCATCATCCGTCCCTGAAGCCCTGCTGCTTTGGCATACGGACGGATGATGTTAGCCGCGGTGCAGTTCGGCAACGGTCATAGTAAAGATCAGCAGGTCCTGTGTTTCGTTGGCATAGCGGTGCGCCATATCCGTTCTGGCGACGGCCGAACAGCCCACGTTGACCATCAGCGCGGCGCTTTCGGTTTGCAGGTTTAGCGTGCCTTGCTCAACGTGCAGCAACTCCAGCGTGCCCGCCGGATGTCCCGCTGAGGAAAAACTTTCCCCCGGATGCATTTCCCAGCGCCAGAGTTCTATCATATCCGGCCCGCGCGTCCCTGCCAGTAAGCGTGCAGACCCTCCCTTGTCGCCCAGCCACAGCGTGGGGATCTCCTCGCGGGCAATCAGCCATGCCGACGGCGAATCGGTTACATTAACGATGTCCGCAACCGACACCACAAGCGCGGAGGCTATTTTACATAAAATACCGATGCTGGGGTTGGCCGTCCCCTTTTCGGTTTCCACCAGCATCCCTTTACTCACGCCCGCCCGACGGGCCAGTTCATCCAGTGAAAGCTTCTGCGCCTTACGGTGCGTTTTAATACTGCGTGAAACAGCAGCGCTAACGCTGTCGATATCGGCACCGGCATCGGTCGTTTTATTGACTTTTTTGGTCATCGGTCATTACTATAGAATAAATTAGTCACCGCAGGATTATGGAATGTTTTCAGTCACCCCGTCAATCGACCCGGCTATTGCTGACCTGGCGCCGGGTTTTCGCGCCCTGAGTATTACCGTTAAAGCGGCACCGCTGGCTGCCCCCGCTATCGCGGATGAGTGGCTTGCACGCGCCTGTGAGACCGTGCTGGCAGTGCCACCTGCCTGGGCGAGCGCGCACCTGGCCGACTGGGCAGAAACGTTTACAAAGTTTGGCGCTAAACCTAAGCGCACGCCCTGTTCGGCAGAGGCGCTGTGGAAAAGGGTGCAGCGCGATGGGACGTTGCCGGGCATCGATCCGGTTGTCGATCTGTATAATGCCATCAGCCTGCGCTACGCCATCCCGGTCGGTGGCGAAAACATTGGCGCCTATGTGGGTCAGCCGCGCCTGGTTATCGCTGACGGCAGCGAGCTGTTCGATACGTTTAAAGACGGTAAAGCAGCCCTCGAATCGCCCGACGTCGGGGAGGTTATCTGGCGTGATGATCAGGGCGTGACCTGCCGACGCTGGAACTGGCGTCAGGGCGTAAGAACCCGGCTGAATGCCGAAGCGGCGCATATGTGGTTTGTGCTGGAAAGCCTGCCGTCAATGCCTTATGCGGCGCTGCTGGAGGCGGGTGATGAGCTGATCCGGGGCCTGACGCTGATGATGCCGGGCGTACAGACTGACAGGCAGGTGATTGGATTTACCGTGCCCTGATCGGCCTGGTGACCAAAAATCTTAAGCAGGATGTGAAAAAGGCCGGTTTCCCGGCCTTTCGCTTCAGTCATCAGTTATTAACAGGAATAACCGCGCCTTTATATTTTGTGCGGATCCAGTCCTGGATCTGTTTGGAATGCAGTACCGTGACCAGCGCTTTAATATCCGGCTTGTTTTCGTCGCCGCGATGCACGGTGATGATGTTGGCGTAAGGATTGTTTTCGCCACTCTCAACCGCGACAGGATCTTTTACCGGATCCAGACCGGCATCGATAGCGTAATTGGCGTTGATAACAACGGCATCGCCTTCGTCATTGTTATACATCTGCGGCAGCAGCGCGCCTTCCACGTTAGCCAGGAACTTCAGGTGTTTCGGGTTTTCCACAATATCGCTGATGCGCGCGTCTACTTTGCTTACGCCCGGTTTCAGTTTAATGACGCCTTCTTTCTCGAAAATAGAAAGGATACGGCCTTCTTCCGATACCGCATCACGCATAATCACTTTGCCGTTCTGCGGCAGGTCTTTCAGCGATTTGTATTTTTTGGAGTAAATACCGATTGGCTCGATATGAATGGCGCCCGCGCTGACAAAATCATAGCTTTTGTCATCGGCGTGATCTTTCAGCACACTGTTCAAATAAGGCACGTGCTGAAAATAGTTCGCGTCGATATCGTGGCTGGCCAGCGCGGTGTTTGGCAGGATATAGTCCTGGAAAGGTTTGATTTCCAGATCGATGCCCTGCTTCGCCAGGATCGGCTTAGCCTGCTCCAGAATTTCCGCATGCGGCACGTTAGAGGCGCCGACAGTCAGGGTGTCTGCCCATGCGCTCAGGCTCAGCGCGCCCAGAGTGGCCGCAGCCAGTAGCGTCAGTGTCTTTTTCATTATGACTTCCTTTATAAGTTAGCGTTTGTCGAGACGTGTTGTGATGAAATCGCCAATAAACTGAATAATAAAAACGATAATCAGGATCATAACCGTGGCGACCAGCGTTACATCGCTATGGT
>DOOK01000325.1:0-551 GCA_003512805.1 Erwinia sp.
GCGATGGCGCATAAGACGAGAAAGCTCCAGCGCTTTCTTACGCAGTTCAACCGGATCGCTTTTGAGATCCAACACGCCAAAAATAGAACACATAGCTAACTCCCTAACGACAAACCGCAACGGTAATGGTGATGAAAAAATGCGTATTTAACGGCGACTTCTTCGCCCGATAGATAAGAAAATGCGCCAGATTGCGAGCGTACGCAAGCGTTTTAGCGTTTTACTGATAAATAGCCTGCCGTCTCAGCCATAAGTTTATCGATTATGTAATTTTAAAGGGTTATTTTTATCGAATCGATAATGAAAGCGCATTTTTGTTTGAAAATTGCACAGGGTGTGCCGATAAAAAAGCCCGACGCGCGGGTCGGGCTTACTGGTCAGAGGATGTCGATATCCGCGACCGAAGGGAATACCCAGCTGGGCCGGAAAGGCATGGCGTCAATATCGCTTAGCGTTGAGACGCCGGACAGCACCAGGATTGTTTCCAGACCGGCCTGAAAACCGGCCAGGATGTCGGTGCGCAAATTATCACCGACGATAACCGTCTCTTC
>DOOK01000325.1:708-3367 GCA_003512805.1 Erwinia sp.
TCTTCCGAGTGCGCCTGCATCTTATTCAGCGCTGCCCGCATAATCCACGGGCTGGGTTTGCCCACGTAAAAAGGCGTTCGACCGGAAATCTTTTCAATACCTGCGCACAGTGCGCCACAGGCAGGCACAAAGCCACGGGCATGGGTGTCGGGATTGGTTGCGATAAAACGAGCACCGTTCGCCACGAAATAAGCGGCCTTATGCATCATATCCCAGTTAAACGAGCGCGTTTCGCCCACAATCACGAAGTCAGGATTGATGTCGGTAATGGTAAAACCGGCTTTATAGAGTTCATGCACCAGCGCGCCTTCGCCTACCACATAGGCTTTTTTGCCTTCCTGACGACGTAAGAAATCAGCGGTAGCCATTGCAGAGGTATAAAACACGCTTTCTGGCAGATCGATACCCGCAGAAGAGAAGCGGTTAGCGAGATCCAGTGCAGTTTGCGAAGGGTAATTAGTCAGCACTACCAACGGCATCCCTTTGGCCAGAATACGCTGCAGAAATTCGTTGGCGCCGGGTACGGCGGTGTTATCGTGCATCAAAACGCCGTCGATATCGCAGATGACGTTCTTGATAGCCATGTTTTCGCTGTCGTTCAGGGTTAAAGCGCTCATCAACTTTCCATTAAATGTTGTAACAGGATGCCGTTAAGCATGGCACGCTTCGCCAGTGCGAAGGCGCCGATTGCAGAACGATGATCGAGCTCAGAACGCACCACCGGTAAATTTTGGCGGAAAGCTTTCAGCGCCTGAGTGTTGATACAGCCTTCGATAGCGGGAAGCAGAATTTTCTCGGCTTCAGTAATCTCACCTGCAATCACTATTTTTTGCGGGTTAAACAGATTGATGGCGATAGCGATCGCCTTGCCCAGATGGCGGCCTACGGATTCCAGCACCTCGGTCGCCAGCGCGTCTCCACGATTGGCTGCCTTACAAATTTTCGGCATCAGGCAGTCATCCAGCGTCAGCGTACTCGGATAACCTTGATTCAGCAGATGACGGACACGGTTTTCTATGGCGCTGTTGGCTGCCAGCGTTTCCAGGCAGCCGAAATTGCCGCAGTGGCAGCGTTCGCCTAAAGGGTCGACCTGAATATGCCCCAGTTCGCCCACGTTGCCTTTGCTGCCTAAAAAGATATGACCGTTGGTGATGATGCCCGCGCCCGTTCCCCGATGCACTCGCACCAGAATCGAGTCAGCACAGTCGCGAGACGCACCAAAATAGTGCTCGGCAAGTGCCAGGCTGCGGATATCGTGACCCACAAAGCTGGTAACATTAAAGCGCTTTTGCAGGTTAGCGACCAGCGGCCAGTGTTGAACCGCAATATGCGGCATATAACGGATAACTCCGTTATCAGGATCGACCAGGCCCGGCAGGATAACAGCGATAGCGATCAGTTCCCGCAGCTTGCGCTGATACTGTTCGCAGAAGCTGGCAATAGCGTTGAAAAGCGCATGCTCAAGCGTTTCCTGCGTACGTTCGGGCAGGGCATAATCTTCCTGCGCCAGCACTTTTCCACTAAGGTCGAAAAGGGTAAGCGTGGCGTCATTGCGGCCCAGACGAATGCCGATAGTATTAAAGCCGCGCGTTTCGGTGACGATAGAGATGGCGCGGCGTCCGCCGGTAGAGGCCTGCTGATCCACTTCTTTAATCAGGCCGCGCTCTATCATTTGGCGAGTAATTTTTGTCACGCTGGCGGGCGCTAGCTGGCTGTGTTCGGCAATCTGAATACGCGATATCGGGCCTTGACGATCGATGAGCCGATAAACGGCCGCACTATTAAGTTGCTTAACAAGATCGACATTTCCTATTTGAGCCTGGCCGCCAGTGGTCATTCAGTTTCTACTCGCTTAAGACTTCGTCACCATTAACGACAGTCTGGATTATTTGATAGTCGCGGGTAAATATCGTCAGGTTTGCTACTTTTCCGGCTTCAACAGAACCTAACTTATTTGCCACGCCCATCGCGCGGGCTGGATACAACGTTGCCATTCTGATCGCCTCATCCAGTGCAATGCCGACATGTTCGACGCTGTTCGCTACAGCTTCAATCATGGTCAGAGCAGAGCCGCTGAGCGTGCCGTTTTCGTCAACGCAGAGTCCATCCCGATAGTATATTGTTTTTCCTGCAAAAATGAACTGGTCAATCTTCGCGCCCGCGGGTGCCGTGGCGTCTGTCACCAGAATGAGCTTGTCGCCTTTAAGGCGTTTTGCATTACGAATATTAACGTAGTCGACGTGTAAACCATCCGCGATGATGCCGCAATAGACTTCAGGAGAATCAAAAAGCGTCCCTATCAGGCCCGGTTCACGACCGGTTAGCGGCGGCATAGCATTATAGAGGTGGGTGGCAAAACTGATGCCGGCAGCAATGCCCTGACGCGCCTCTTCGCTGGTAGCGTAAGAATGCCCTGCGGAGATCACGATACCGGCCTGGCGCAGCTGGCGGATCACGGCCGCGTCAACCTGTTCCGGTGCCAGCGTAATTTTGGCGATAACATCGCTGTTTTTGCAAAGAAACTCGACCAGCGCTTTTTCCGGCCGCCGGATCAGGGCCGGATTATGCGTGCCTTTTTTAAGCGGGTTCAACCAGGGGCCTTCCAGATGCAGGCCAAGCGCCTGGTTAGCGTGCTGCTTAAGGTAAATTCGCATCACTT
>DOOK01000322.1 GCA_003512805.1 Erwinia sp.
CAGCGCCTGCTCACCGGTATCTGGCTGAGAGCAAAGCAGGTTATCAATGTCCACGCCCAGCTTTTTAGCATAGACAGGATCAAGCGCATGCTCGGCATCGATAAAGGCACAGGTTTTACCTTTGCGCTGTGCAGCAGCAATAACCTGCAGCGTCAGCGTAGTTTTACCGGACGATTCCGGCCCGTAGATTTCGACGATACGGCCCATTGGCAGACCGCCCGCGCCCAGCGCGATATCCAGCGAAAGCGAACCGGTAGAGATGGTTTCCACATCCATAGTGCGGTCTTCACCCAGGCGCATGATGGAGCCTTTGCCAAATTGCTTTTCAATCTGGCCTAGCGCTGCTGCCAGTGCTTTTTGCTTGTTTTCGTCAATAGCCATTTCCACTCCTAATCACGCGGGGGTAAAGCACGCTTTTGCGGCTTCGTGTCTCAATCAATATGGGTGTAATTATACTGTATAGTCATACAGTATCAAGCTTAATTTTAAGAAAATGGTCACGTAGCGTCAGCAGCGCATAAGCCGTGGCCTGACGCCGAACGGCCTCTCTGTCGCCTGCGAAAATTTTTCGCTGCGCCAGCGAGTTAGCGCCTTCTGCCGCGAAGCCAAACCAGACTGTACCCACTGGTTTTTCTGCGGTTCCGCCATCCGGACCGGCAATGCCGCTGACGGCAACGGCATACTGCGCCCGAGCCTGTTTACGCGCCCCTTCTGCCATCTCAATCACGACCTGTTCGCTAACCGCGCCGAAGCTTTCCAGCGAGGCGGCCGTTACGCCTACCAGCGTCTGCTTGGCCTCATTGCTGTAGGTGACAAAGCCTCGCTCGAACCATTGGGAGCTTCCGGCAACGTCGGTAATCACTTTTGCTATCCAGCCGCCCGTACAGGATTCAGCAGCCGTAACCGTCGCGTTGAGACGCTGTAAATGCTGGCCAATATCCTGACTCAGCTGGCGCAATTCGCTGTCCGTCATTCTTGTTTCCTGCTCGCTTGTCGTGAGAAAGAAGATTAGCACTTTTTAGCCGCTCGGGAAGGGAGAAAGGCGGAGTATGCGAGCCGCTTTCATAAAATGAATCAGGAAAAGGGTTTCAGAAACAGTCGATTGCCCGGCAGCAGGCCGCCGGGCGATAAAGAGGAAACTATCGTCCCTGACGAGCGTCGCGTACCGCCAGCCCCAGCTGCCAGACGGCCATTGCGTAATGGTTGCTGTGATTATAACGGGTGATCGCGTAGAAATTAGGCAGCCCGTACCAGTATTGATAGTAAGTACCCATATCAAAACGCAACAGGCTAACCTGCTGGTCGTTCTGTAGCGATACCTGAGGAGATAAACCGGCAGCGGTGAGTTGTGCTGCGGTATAGCGGGTTTTAAAGCCGCTTTCCAGCTGCGGAGCCGCGCCGTTAGCCGGCACGGCCACGGTACCGCCTTTTATCCAGCCATGTGCGCTAAAATAGTGGGCCACGCTGCCTATAGCATCTACCGGATCCCAAAGGTTGATATGGCCATCGCCATTAAAATCCACGGCGTATTGCTTAAAGGCAGAAGGCATAAACTGACCATAGCCCATCGCGCCGGCGAAAGAGCCACGCAAATCAAGCGGATCGTCATTTTCTTCTTTGGCCATTAGCAGGAACGTTTCCAGCTCACTGCTGAAATAATCAGCCCGGCGGGGATAGGCAAACGCCAGCGTTGCCAGCGCATCGATAATGCGCGTTTTATCCATAACACGGCCCCAGCGGGTTTCCACGCCGATAATGCCGACAATAATCTCTGGCGGCACGCCATAAACTTCCCAGGCACGATTAAGCGCGTCCTGATACTGATTCCAGAACTGAACGCCATTTTGTACGTTATCCGGCACGATAAATTTTTTGCGATAGCGGATCCAGGCGCCGTTCGGACCGGACGGCGCCTGATAAGAAGGTGCCTGACGGTCCATAAGCCGCAGCACCCAGTCCAGCCGCTTCGCCTGCGCCAGTACGTTATGCAGCTGCTGACGGTTAAAATTGTGTTCGCGCACCATTTTATCGATGAAGGCTTCAGCCGTCGGGCTATTGGCGAAATCGCCGTCCAGCGGCGCGACATTATGCTCGGGATCGAGTAAAAAGCTGTTATTGCCCCGAAAAGGATTGCCGTGAGGTTCAGGCGCAGGGGCTTTACTGCTGCAGGCGGAAAGCAACAGCAAAGCGGGCAAAAATGAGGCCAGGTAACGCATTGAATATCCAGAGTGCAAAGCGGGAAAGTAGCCTTTATGTTAGAACATCGCCAGCGTTCCTGAAAACAGATGTTATGTAAATCCGCTGCTTTTTTCCTTTTTCTTTTCCTGCACGACGCAACAGCGTAAACGGATTATCGCCAACAAAATAAAATGACTTTTTAATTTAATTGAAATTTATTTTTATATGTCAAAAGGCGCGATGAGCAAACAGGCTGCGGTGCCGCTGGCACCCGGATTCGAGGAAGCAGAGACCTTCATTATTATTGCCGGCTGCACGTTGAGGTGACAACAGTCGCCTGCCACGATAAGCATGAAGTTTCCCGCTACCATGCCGTACAGGTGGTAGCAGATGTCGTGCTGGCGTGACTGGATAAAGAGTTTGATGCCGTCATTATTTCTGGCGGACCGGAAGGCACGGTTGATCTGGCAGCTTATGCGCTGGTTACAGCGTTTATCCGTCGCCGTAACGAAGCGGGTAAATGACTTGTCCCAATCTGTTCCGCTGCCGCACGCGTGCCGGGCGGCAATCATATGCTCAGGGGACGCCGCTATACCTGTTCAGGCGATTTGTGTAATGCCGTTACCGACGGTGTTTACAGCAAGCAGGAGGTGGTAGAAGACGGCAATTTGCTGAGTGGAAAAGGACTGGGTAAAAGTTTTGAGTTCGCTTTTCAGCTGGCATGGCGCCTGGCTGGCAATACCGAAACGGCCGATTTCCAGGCTGACCCTCTCTGTTTTGACCACTGGCGTTCTTATCGCGGGATCAATGCCAGCCCGTTTTTTCTGTCGGCGGGCCCCTCACCCGCCGTTCTTTATCGCGTCAGCGACTCGCGACTGATGTCGGCTACCGATTTCGCGCCGGTCAGCGTCATCGCCACGCGCATCTCTTTTTCAATCAGCGAGAGCAGGTTCTCCACGCCAGCTTCCCCCGCTGCAGCCAGCGCATACACAAATGCCCTGCCCAATAGCACGCTGTCTGCGCCCAGCGCCAGCATCCGTACCACGTCCAGCCCGGTTCGAATGCCTGAATCCGCCAGAATTTTAATGTCGCCTTTTACCGCATCGGCAACGGCGGGCAGCGCGCGCGCCGTAGATAGCACGCCGTCGAGCTGACGGCCGCCATGGTTAGACACCACGATACCGTCGGCACCGAAGCTGACGGCATCCTTCGCATCCTGGGGATCAAGGATGCCTTTAATGATCATTGGCCCTTGCCAGAACTCCCGAATCCACTCCAGATCTTTCCAGGAGATTGAAGGGTCGAAGTTGGCGCCCAGCCAGCCGATATAATCTTCCAGCGTGGTTGGATGACCGCGATAAGCCGAGACGTTTCCCAGATCGTGCGGCTTCCCGTTCAGGCCCACATCCCATGCCCACTGCGGATGCAGCATTGCCTGCACCCCACGGCGAAAAGCTGCATTCGGCCCGCTCATGCCCGAATGCGCATCACGGTAGCGCGCGCCGGGCACCGGCATATCTACGGTAAATACCAGTGTTTTCACCCCCGCGGCTTTGGCTCGCTCCAGGGCGTTACGCATAAAGCCCCGGTCTTTCAATACGTAAAGCTGGAACCACATGGGCCGTGAAATCGCAGGAGCCACCTCTTCAATAGGGCAGACGGAAACGGTAGAAAGCGTAAAAGGGATGCCCATTTTAGCCGCCGCGCGCGCCGCCTGAACCTCGCCGCGTCGTGCATACATGCCTGTCAGCCCTACCGGTGCAAGGATCACCGGCATGGCCAGTTGCTCGTCGAACAGCGTGGTTTCCAGGCTCAGCTCGGCCATGTTTTTCAGGATGCGCTGGCGTAGCGCGATATCGGCTAAATCGGCGGTATTACGCCTGAGGGTATGCTCGCTATAAGCGCCGCCATCGATGTAGTGAAACAGAAAAGGCGGCAGCCTGCGCCGTGCCGCTGCCCGGTAATCCGTTGATGCGGAGATGATCATCTGGTTTCCTGCCTTGTTAAAACGCTCGGCTTCTTCGTGAAGCAAAGTAAACGGGCCGCGATGGCGGCCCGGAAGAACAAGCAGTGTAGTCGAGGCGAAAAGCGGATACGCTGACCTACATCTCAACATTCCGGCAACAAATCAGACGATGGCCTTTTTTGCACAAAGTAACTTTCCGTTCGTTAACGACGATTGCGCACCAGCTGATAACGCCGCGTCAGATATTCAACCGGCATACTCCAGATATGCACCAGGCGGCAGAACGGGAACAGCAGAAATAGCGTCATGCCCAGCACCATATGAACCCGATAAATCAGCGCCACGCCTTCCAGATGCTGCGACGCCCCTGCATGAAACGTGACGACTGCCTGCGCCCAACCGACCAGCTTCATCATCTCGCTGCCGTCCATATGCTGCGTTGAGAAAGGAATGGTCAGCAGTCCCAGCGCGGCCTGCGCCACCAGCAGACTCAGGATCAGGATATCGCCGGTGCTGCTGGTAGCCCTGACGCGCGGGTTGAGCAGGCGGCGCTTAAGCAGCAGCGCCCCGCCCGCCAGCGTCAGTGCACCAAAGACGCCCCCGGCTATCATCGCCAGCTTCTGTTTGGCCGCTATCGGCAGGAAAGCCTCGTACATCCAGTGCGGCGTTAGCAGGCCGACAAAATGCCCGAAGAAGATGCCGAGAATGCCAATGTGAAATAAGTTGGAGGCAAGCCGCATGCCTTTTTTATCCAGCATCTGGCTGGAGCCGGCTCGCCAGCTGTACTGACCGTAATCGTAGCGTAGCCAGCTGCCAATCAAAAAAATGCTGCCGGCAATATAGGGATAAATATCGAAAAAGAATCTTGAGAGAAAATTCATGATAAACGCCTCGTGGATGTTTTCATGTCCGCCACGTCCAGATACTGTGGCGCGACGGCATCGGCAAAGCGACGCTGGTGCGCGGCCTGCTGAGCAGAAGCGCAGCCCTGTTCGCCAAGGAACCTGATTTGCTCCTCTTCCCACACGGCATCCAGCGCCGCGGGCGTATCGTCGCGAGCTTCCTGTTTGATTGTCGGCGCAAGGTCATCCACCGCCAGCCCGGTGTCGGAAAGCGCCAGCAGCAAAGTGAACAGCTCACTGTAGCGGCTTTGCCGCTGTTGCAACCTGGCAGCCAGCAGCGCCAGAATCGGTGCCACATCGGCCAGGCCCACACGGGCACGTGCAGGGTCAAGGCTGGCCAGATACTCCAGATAGAGCGGCAGAAAATCCGGTAGCTCTTTCGCACTCAGAGCCAGGCCGTCAGCACGATACTGCTCCAGCAGATCCACCATCGCCTGTCCACGATCGCGCGATTCGCCATGAACATGCTCGAACAACAACAGCGAAGTGGCCCGGCCACGATCGAACAGCTCGCAATAGTCTGCCTGCTTGTCCAACAGCTCGCCTGTGCAAAATTCCGTAATAAAATCACCCAACTGAGCTTGATGCTGCTCAGCAAGCGCAGTTGGGTGATTTTATTACG
>DOOK01000130.1 GCA_003512805.1 Erwinia sp.
ACGGGAAATCCATATAGAGATAATCCGGATTGGAAACGATCACCTCCTAGCCTGTGTTGGCCCAGTCATTAATGCTGTCAAAGCCGCCCCAGAAAAGCGTGTCCCAGAAATTGACGCCGATGCGTTTGGTGGCAAAGTCCCGGGCGCCTTTCGCTTTTTTCAGGCCATCCTGCCATGCCTGCATCCTTTCAATACCGTGCGCGTTCACCCGCTCGCTGACCTTTTTGCCAAAATAGCTGGGCAGGTGATCCATATCGACAACCTTGCCTGATTTTACCAGCGCCTGACAAACCTGCGATTTCGCCCAGGGCTTGTCCTGCCTGCTCAGGTCGACACGGCCCTTGCCTGCTTCAGGATTAGCTGCATCGGTATAGCCTGGCCCCAGGTAAATATTTTTTGCCTCGTCGCCGCCAAAGTGCCAGGTGATCAACGGCACGCCAGCAGCCTGATGCATCGCCTGGATTTCGCTAATGACCTTATCCACAAAGCGCATGGACGAATCCAGGCAGGGGTTCAGGTAGCTGGTGCGGTCGTAAAACTGTACGGATGTTGTGTTTGAGGTATCGGTCGGATCGACCAGGCGATACTCGTTTGCCTCTGCCGTTTTCCCTTCCTTCATTAACCGCTTATAGCGGGCTTCCAGAGAAATAACCGCTGCTCTGGCGTGAGCAGGCATATCGATTTCCGGGATAACCTCAATGGCGCGTGCTTTGGCATAACGCAGGATATCAATGTAATCATCGCGGGTCAGATAGCCGTTACCCGGCGCGTCGGCGAAGGGCCCGGATCCCAGCTGCGGCAACAAACAGCGCTGCTCCGTCAAATCGTGGCAGCGTTTAGAGCCGATTTCGGTCAGCTCCGGCAGGCCGGGGATTTCAATACGCCAGCCTTCATCATCACTCAGGTGAAAATGGAATTTATTGAGCTTAACGGCCGCCATCTGATCCAGCAGGCGCAGCACCGCCTCTTTGCTGTGGAAATTGCGCCCGATATCGAGAAAAATACCGCGGTAGGCCATACGTGGCGCATCGGTGACGTCCAGCGTAGCGATTTTCTGTTCGCCACTGGCCGGCAACAGCGACAGGACAGACATCATGCCATAATAGACGCCCGCTTCGTCAAACCCTTCTATCCGTGCCTCCTGGTCGCGAATGCTTAGCCTGTAGGCGCCGGACACCGCCTCGTTGCCTTTGAAAGCATCGGGAGCCAGCGTGCTTTTAATCACGTATCCCTGCGCGTTTTCCACCACGCCCAGCAAAGCGAAACGCTCTCTTACCGCTTCCGCCGACTCGACGCTAAGTCCTTTCAACTCAAACTGTACGCCCCGACTTAAGTCCGCATTTTGCGAATGCAGCGTAATATGCAGTGGCGTCGGCAGAATCTGTCCGCGTAATGCTTCGGCCGCAAGCTGGACGGTATCACTGTTTTTTTCGAAGCGGCTGGCAGGCGTCATCAGTACGTTGCGATCGTCCGCCGTTCGCTTCCAGTGGGTATCCATTGGCGAGACAAACGTGGTCAGATTTTCCGTATTCGTGCTGGCGATAATTTCAGGCCGGGCGTTTTCAGAGGTGACATACCAGCGTGGCATCACGTCCGTGATAAAAAGCTGCCAGTATTCGTTAACGAGGGGAATTTGCACCGATTCACCGGCGGCAAACCCCTTAAATTTTTCGGTCGGCTCCAGCCGCGTCAGATCGCCCACCACGTGCACCATGCGGAACTGGTCATTATCCACCCGCAGCGTCTGGCGGATATTGGACAGCCAAATGACCCAGTCTTTGCTGGTAACGGCTTCGCCGGGGTTAGTTAAGGTAATCGTGGCCCGATTACAGGAAGCCCAGTCCGCGCCTGACGCCGCACAATCAATGCCGTGCAGCGCGGCATGGTTATCGTTAACGGTATACTTAACGCCAAACTGGCTGATTTGATTGACGACGTGCTGATCGGCTATCGCGCTACCGCTGGCCATCGCCATCAGCAGCGCGGTTGCCACGAGTGATAATTTTAATTTTTTCATTTCTTTCCTCGTCCGCTATGAGAATGTTCTACCGGTAGCGGAAAAGCACCGTCCCTTACCCGATACGCTTTTCCCGCACTCCCTGGCAGCGTGTGGCATCAAAATACGGTGAAAGGCGCGATAACTATCAGCTTCACGTCCTTTTCGCTCTGGAATATATTGCCGTAACCATTACTAAAGCTCGGCACGTCAGAGTGGTTTTTGTAACGGGTATAGTGCAGGTTAATCTGTGTGTCTTTGGCGCGGCCCTGCTGTACCGTATAGCGTAAATCCATATTCCAGGCGGACTCGCTGAGGCGCTGGCTTTGATCGTAAGCAGGATTAGTTGATGGGCGGGCATCCCAGCCATAAGCATAGGAGGTGCCTGCTGCCCAGCCAGGCAGTTGCCAGCCTTTGAGATCGTAAAGCACACCTGCGTACAGTGCCTTTTGCCCGTTAGCATTAAAATCGCTGCGCGAATCCCACCAGATATCGTTGCGTCCGTTAGACGTCGCGCCTGCGGGAGTCATACGCGCCAGAAAAAAGCCCTGGTTGCCGTGGGCTTTAACCAGGGTTCCTTCCAGACGAAAATCAAACGGGCCGGTTTTGTAGTTCAGCGTAACGGCCTGTAGCCAGGCAAGGCCATCATAAACCTTATTGATATTATTTACGCCGCCCCCTTCCTTATTACGCGCGCCGTAAAATTGCCAGCTGGTATGCAGATCGTTGCCGGCAACAGGGAAGGCCCACGAAACCTTGTTAAAATATTGCTCCATATAATTCCCGGCCTGCCCCAGCGCGCTTTCCAGCACCAGCTTGTTCTTAAAATCGTATTTTATGCCAATGGAATGAAGATATTTTATTTCAGTTTTTAAATCGGGTTTACGAAAATTATACATTTCACGATACCAGGGCGCTTTATATTCATCGGCCCACATATAAGAAAGTGAAAGCGCGCCTGCCTTATCGAAATCATACACTGAGCCAAGTTCAAATCCGCGATAGGTGCCGGGCAAAAACCCCCATTGCGGCGCAATTAGCGTTTGCCCCTGCGGTTGGATATAACCTGCCCTTAACCAATAATTATCATATTTAAGTTTAACGGCGGCTTTGTAAAAAGAGGTGCCGTCAGCATCGCCATCAAACCGCTCATCCCAACGATTTTTTACATTACTGAACGCAATTTCATTCGGTGCGGCAGGGCCGGTTCCTGCCAGCTGCAGCGAGCCATATACACCGAGATCTATACCGATAAGGTCGGCGGCATAGCCCGAAGA
>DOOK01000131.1 GCA_003512805.1 Erwinia sp.
CGGCTGGAAAGGTAAGCGGGCATCCAGATCATCAGGCCGTAATAACCAAAGTTTTGCACTGAACAAAGGATAAAAATGCCCAGGCTGGCTTTGGCCGTTGCGGCGTCTTTAAACAGCAGCTTCAGCCTGGCGGCGAAGGATAATCCCTGGTGTACATCTACGTGGCGCGTAAAGCCTTCCGGTTCGCCCAGCCCACGGCGGATAAAAAACGATGCAGCTGCAGGCAGCAGCCCGACCAGAAACATACCGCGCCAGCCGATATAGCCCAGCAGCAGCGGCGTGATAAAAGCCGCCAGCAGCACCCCCAGCTGCCAGCCGATGCCAACCCAGGCGGAGGCACGGTTACGCTTGCTGGCGGGCCAGGCTTCAGCAATCAGCGCCATGCCGATGCCAAATTCGCCCCCCAGCCCCACGCCGGCCAGCGTGCGGTACGCCAGCAGATCCCAATAGCCCTGTGCAAACGCGCAGAGGCCGGTAAACACGGAAAACATCAGAATGGTAAAGGTCAGCACGCGAATGCGGCCCAGCCTGTCGCTAAGGTGACCGAACACAATGCCGCCAATTACCGCCCCAATCAGCGTCCAGGTGACCAGGGAGCCGGCCTGAGAGGGATTGAGCGCCAGAGAGAGGCTGATGGCAGGGAGCATAAATCCGAGGATCAGTAGATCGAAGCCGTCCATTGCATAGCCGCTAATCGCAGCCAGCATTGCTTTGCCTGGCGTTACGCCTTTTTTAGGTTGAGTCACGGGAGTCCCTTGCCGGTGTTAAGTGCGGCAAGTATAAATTATGAGCGCGGCCAGACCAACTGATAGCGTCAGGCTGGCTGCGCGGGCAAACGGGGGGTTCAGGCCGGCTTGTCGTCGCTTTCGCCGGTCAGCAGTTCGTCCAGCTTGTCGCCACCCACGTGACGGAAATCCTGCCCTTTCACGAAATAGAAGATGATTTCGCAAATATTCTGGCAACGGTCACCGATACGCTCGATAGCGCGTGCGCAAAATAGCGCGGTCAGCACGCTGGGAATAGTGCGCGGATCTTCCATCATATAGGTCATCAGCTGACGTACGATGCCCTCATATTCCTGATCGACCTTTTTATCTTCCCGATAAATTTCAATGGCTGCGTTCAGATCCATACGCGCAAAGGCATCCAGCACGTCGTGCAACATCTGAATAGTGTGGTAGCCCAGCGATTCCAGGCTTACCAACAGCGACTGATGCTGCTGCCCAAACTTTTCCAGCGCGGTGCGGCTGATTTTTTCCGCTACGTCGCCAATGCGTTCCAGTTCGGAAATGGTTTTGATGATCGCCATCACCAGACGCAGATCGCTGGCGGTAGGCTGACGCTTGGCAATAATGCGCACGCACGCTTCGTCAATCGATACTTCCATCATGTTGACCTTCTGGTCGCCATCGATCACGCGCTGCGCCAGCTCGGCGTCCTGGTTGTGCATGGCGACAATAGCATCCGTCAGCTGCTTTTCCACCATGCCGCCCATCGTCATCACCTGGGTACGAATGTGCTCCAGCTCGGCGTTGAACTGCCCGGAGATATGTTTATTCAGGTTGAGATTATCCATGCACTTCTCCAGTCAACTTAACCATAGCGGCCAGTGATATAGTCTTCGGTTTGTTTTTGGTGCGGTTTGGTAAACAGCGTATCCGTATCGCTGAACTCGATCAGCTCGCCCAGATACATAAAGGCCGTATGGTCGGAACAGCGCGCGGCCTGCTGCATGTTATGCGTGACGATCACCACGGTATAATCCTGTTTCAGCTCGGTGATCAGCTCTTCGATACGACCGGTAGAAATCGGATCCAGGGCGGAACATGGCTCATCCAACAGCAGTACTTCTGGACGGATAGCGATGCCGCGAGCGATACAAAGACGCTGCTGCTGACCACCAGAAAGGCTGTAGCCGCTCTGCTGCAGTTTATCTTTGGTTTCCGTCCACAGAGCCGCTTTGGTCAGCGCCCATTGTACGCGCTCATCCATTTCGGTACGGGAAAGTTTTTCAAATAAGCGCACGCCAAAAGCGATGTTATCGTAAATCGACATCGGGAACGGCGTCGGTTTCTGAAACACCATGCCTACGCGCGCACGAAGCAGGGCGATATCCTGACTGGCGGTCAGAATATTTTCGCCGTCCAGCAGGATCTCGCCTTCTGCACGCTGCTCCGGGTAGAGCGAAAACATCTTGTTGAACGTGCGCAGCAAGGTTGATTTACCACAGCCCGAGGGGCCGATAAAAGCGGTTACCTGGTTTTTAGCAATATTCAGATTGATGTTCTTTAGCGCATGAAACTGGCCATAATAGAAATTCAAATCACGAACCTGAATCATATTCCCGGAAATGTTGTCAGCCATTCTTTTTCTCTCTTATGCACGCCGCCGCAGCCACGCGTTGGATCAATGTTTGCTTTTGGCAAAAATCACGCGCGCCAGAATATTTAAAATCAGCACGCAGACGGTAATCAGCAGCACGCCTGCCCAGGCCAGGCTTTGCCATTCAGCAAACGGACTCATGGCGAATTTAAAGATCGTGACCGGCAGGTTAGCCAGCGGCTGCAGCATATCGGTACTCCAGAACTGATTGGAGAGTGAAGTAAACAGCAGCGGTGCCGTTTCGCCAGCGATGCGGGCCACGGCCAGCAGGATGCCGGTCAGAATGCCGGATACCGAAGCTTTCAGCGTAATGGCCGAGATCATTTTCCATTTAGGCGTGCCCAGCGCGTATGCCGCTTCGCGCAGGCTGTCCGGCACCAGCTTTAGCATGTTTTCCGTGGTGCGGATAACAACGGGGATCTGCAACAGCGCCAGCGCTACCGCACCCGCAAGTCCGGAAAAGTGCTGCATCCGTGCAACCACCAGCGTGTAGACAAACAGGCCAACCACGATAGAAGGCGCGGAAAGCAGGATATCGTTAATAAAGCGGATTGTTTCTGCCAGCCAGCCTTTACGGCCGTATTCCGCCAGATAAATACCGGCAAGGATGCCCAAAGGTGTGCCGACAATCGTCGACCAGAAAATCAGCAGGCCGCTGCCCAAAATGGCATTAGCCAGGCCACCGCCTGCCGTGTTAGGCGGCGGCGTGTTTTCCGTAAACAGCGACAGCGTCATGCCGTCCACGCCGCGCGTGATCGTTGCCCACAGGATCCAAATCAGCCAGAACAGGCCAAACGCCATCGTCAGCAAAGAGAGCGTCAGCGCAATACGGTTTTTCATCCGCCGCCACGCCTGCATTTTACGGCGTGAGGCTTCCAGTTCCGCGCGAGACTGCATGGCCATCATGCTCATGAGCGCGCTCCTTCACTTTTCGCCAGGCGAATAATCATTAGCTTTGAACAGGCCAGCACGATAAAGGTAATCACAAACAGGATCAGTCCCAGCTCCATCAGCGCGGCGGTATGCACACCTGATTCTGCTTCGGCAAATTCATTCGCCAGCGCAGAGGTAATGCTGTTACCCGGCATAAACAGTGAGGCACTGTCCAGCTGGTAGGTATTACCAATAATAAAGGTTACCGCCATGGTTTCGCCCAGTGCGCGCCCAAGCCCCAGCATGACGCCGCCGATAACGCCGTTTTTGGTAAACGGCAGCACGATGCGCCAGATGACTTCCCAGGTGGTGCAGCCGATGCCGTAAGCAGACTCCTTCATCATGACCGGCGTCTGTTCGAAAACGTCACGCATGACCGAAGCGATATAGGGAATGATCATGATCGCCAGAATAATACCGGCAGCCAGGATACCGATACCGAAAGCCGGGCCGGAGAACAGCGCACCGATAATGGGCACATTGGCCATCAGTTCGCCCAGCGGCGTCTGGAAATACGTAGCAAACAGGGGCGCAAAGATAAACAGGCCCCACATGCCGTAAACGATGCTGGGGATAGCGGCCAGCAGCTCGATTGCCACGCCCAGGGGACGGCGTAGCCAGTTTGGCGCCAGCTCGGTGAGAAACAGGGCAATACCGAAGCTTACCGGCACGGCAATGACCAGCGCGATAACGGAAGTTACAAGCGTCCCGTAAATCGGTACCAGCGCCCCAAACTGTTCGTTGGGGGCGTCCCAGGTTTTGGTCCACAAAAAGGAGAAGCCAAATTTCTGGAGGCTGGGCCACGAGGAGACAATCAGCGAGACAATAATGCCGCCGAGCAACAGCAGCACGATTAGCGCGGCCAGCTTAACCAGTGCACCAAAAATGAGGTCACCCCGCTTGCCGGGGGCTTTGAATGTCGGCCTGGATGTAGCCATAAAATTCCCGATAGTCAACGTCTTGGGCGGCACGTGGCCGCCCAAGACTGGCTGCTTTGCGCTTAGTACAGCGCTTTGCCCGAGCTGTCTTTAATAGTCGTTTTCCATGCGGCGCGGATCTGCTCTACGACGGAGTCTGGCAGGGCGGCATAGTCCAGGCTGGTGGTGACCTTGTT
>DOOK01000132.1 GCA_003512805.1 Erwinia sp.
AAAAATATAATCAGCTACCGGATACCAGCTCGCTGGCGGTCAGAACTTCTGGCCTGCTGGGTGAACAATATCTGGAGCTTAACGTCGGTTTTGACGAACCGGAGATGGGAACGGCTATGCTTAAGGACGGCAGTACCATTCAGGACACCAAGTCAGCAATGGTGCTGGAAGATCTGATAGGCCAGTTCCTGTACAAAAGCGGCAGCGGTAACGACAGTAAAAACGCAACGCCGGATAATAGCGGTGCGTCAGCCCCGGCCGCAGCGACTAACCCTTAAGAGGAGCAGTAATGTTTAAACGTTTCCTGATGGTGGCCATGTTAATCATCGCCCCGGTCGCGGCCAATGCCGCCGCCGACCAGACTAATCCGTACAAGCTGATGAATGAAGCGGCAGAGAAAACCTTTACCCGCCTCAAAAATGAGCAGCCTAAAATCAAGCAGGATCCCAATTACCTGCGGCAAATCGTGCGTGAAGAGCTACTGCCTTACGTACAGATTAAATATGCCGGCGCGTTAGTGTTGGGTCGTTATTACAAAGAAGCGACGCCTGCGCAGCGCGAGGCCTATTTTAAAGCATTTAGCGACTATCTGGCTCAGGCTTATGGCCAGGCGCTGGCGCTCTATCACGGTCAAACCTATCAGATCGCACCTGAGCAGTCTTATGCCAACGCTAACATCATTGCCATTCGTGTCTCTATTATCGACCCCAATGGACGTCCGCCGGTTCGCCTGGACTTCCAATGGCGTAAAAACAGCCGGACAGGCGACTGGCAGGCTTACGATATGATTGCGGAAGGGGTCAGCATGATTTCTACCAAGCAGAACGAGTGGGCGGGCATCCTGCGTCAGAAAGGCGTTGATGGCCTGACCGACGTGCTGAAAAATGCCGCCAGCCAGCCTATTACGCTGGACAAGCAGCAGTAATGGACTCGCTTAACTGGCGCATTGAGGCCAACCGGCTGCATCTGACGGGCGAGCTGGAGCGAGAAACGCTGTTGCCTCTGTGGCAGCAGCGTGAAACGGTGATGAAACAGATTGATACCATTGATGTCTCCGCGCTGGACAGGGTCGATTCAGCCGGGCTGGCCCTGCTGGTGCATCTGCGTCAAATCGCGTTACAGCAGGGGAAAGCGCCGGGTTTTACCGGCATTACGGACAAACTGCGTTCACTGATCGCCCTCTATAATCTGCAGCAGTTCATTACCGCCGAACGCTGACAGCACGGACGCGTTCCTGATGAAAAAGCCTCTGCACCCGCGGAGGCTTTTTTGCCTGTTTAAGATAGCTCCGCTTTCCACTACTATGTAGGCCTGTTTATCCTCAACCGAATTTAGAAAATCCCATGGAAACTAGTGAAATTCAATCCGTGCTGATGGCCGCGCTGCCACTGCAGGAAGCTATCGTAACCGGCGATGGCAGCCACTTTCAGGTGATCGCCGTAGGCGAGATGTTTGGCGAACTGAGCCGCGTGAAAAAACAGCAGGCAATTTACGCGCCGCTGGCGGCCTATCTTGCTGACAACCGTATTCATGCGCTGTCCATCAAAACCTATACGCCGGAAGAATGGGCACGTGACCGTAAGCTGAACGGTTTTTAAGTCGCCATCTTCATCGCTCCGGGCGATGAAGAGGCCGCACTCTATAGCTGATTAATTGAGAGCAGGTTTAATGGATAAATTTCGTGTGCAGGGCCCGACCCGTTTAAGCGGGGAAGTGACCATTTCCGGTGCTAAAAACGCTGCGCTGCCGATTCTTTTCGCTGCTCTGCTGGCGTCCGATCCCGTAGAGATTCAGAATGTCCCGAAACTAAAGGACATTGATACGACTATGAAGCTGCTGAGCCAGCTGGGCGTAAAAGCAGAGCGCAACGGCTCGGTGCATCTGGATGCCAGCGACGTCAACGTCTACTGCGCGCCTTACGATCTGGTGAAAACCATGCGTGCTTCGATTTGGGCGCTTGGCCCACTGGTAGCGCGTTTCGGTCAGGGGCAGGTTTCTCTGCCCGGCGGCTGTGCTATCGGCGCGCGTCCGGTCGATCTGCATATAACCGGCCTTGAGCAGCTGGGCGCCGAGATCAAGCTGGAAGAAGGCTATGTCAAAGCATCCGTAGACGGGCGCCTGAAAGGCGCGCATATCGTGATGGATAAGGTCAGCGTAGGCGCTACCGTCACCATCATGAGCGCCGCTACGCTGGCTACCGGTACTACCGTGATTGAGAATGCCGCTCGCGAGCCGGAAATCGTTGATACGGCGAACTTCCTGAACACGCTGGGCGCAAAAATTACCGGCGCTGGTAGCGATCGCATCACTATCGAAGGCGTCGAGCGCCTCGGCGGCGGTGTTTACCGTGTGTTGCCAGATCGTATTGAAACCGGCACTTTCCTGATTGCCGCGGCGATTTCGGGCGGCAAAGTTATCTGCCGCGACACGCAGCCAGCTACGCTGGATGCGGTACTGGCTAAGCTGCGCGAAGCGGGAGCCGATATCGAAACCGGTGACGACTGGATCAGTCTGGATATGCACGGCAAGCGGCCAAAAGCGGTCAACTTCCGTACCGCACCGCATCCCGGTTTCCCGACCGATATGCAGGCGCAGTTCAGCCTGCTGAATCTGGTGGCGGAAGGCACTGGTGTGATCACCGAAACCATTTTCGAGAACCGCTTTATGCATGTGCCGGAGCTGATCCGCATGGGCGCACACGCGGAAATCGAAAGCAACACGGCGATCTGTCACGGCGTGGAAAAATTATCGGGCGCTCAGGTTATGGCTACCGATCTGCGCGCCTCAGCAAGCCTGGTACTGGCTGGCTGCATTGCGGAAGGCACTACGATTGTGGATCGTATCTACCATATTGACCGTGGTTATGAGCATATCGAAGACAAGCTGAGAGCATTAGGCGCTAACATTGAGCGCGTAAGCGGCGAAGAATAGCGTAACCGCGCACGGTAAGTTGCTGTAGGGGCGGTAGATATCTACCGCCTTTCTTTTATGAGCGAATTAGCTTCTTGCGATCGAGCAGGCTATGGGTCACTGGGTCGTAGTAGCGGCTGGGCCAAATTTCGGCCGGATGGATGTTAAGCGCATTGGCAATAATCCATTCACCTTTAGGCCAGGGCCTGAACAGCGCGTTTGCGAGCGTTGACGAGCTTAGTCCGGCTTCCCGTGACACCTGGGCCATCGTCGTGCCTCTCTTTTTCAGACCTGCAATAATATCCGCGTTATGCCAGTCGGCTTTCTTTTCCAGCATCTGCTTTTCCTCCATGGTCGCATCGCTTTTTCTGGAAACGTCAGAACGCAGTATTGCCGTCGCTACGGCATTGATTGCGAACTTAATCAGAATATTTAATAGGTTAATCATTAAATATTGCAGCCAGATTTATAGCAATAATTGGCAATATATTTCCAATAATATTTAAGCGGCGTTTTGTTTTTGAGGCGTAATGCGCAAAAGTTACGTAATAGCGTGATGCATTACATTACAAAAAGGGATCCAGAAAGCGGAACAGGCAAGGAAAAGAAAGCGCGGCTGACCGCGCTTTGGGATTAAAATTCGCGTTGAACAGACATATGGGCCAGCGCTTCCAGCGCGCTTCGCCAGGGGGATTCTGGTAACACATTCAGACAGGCAATCGCCTTATCGGCTTCGCGTTCTGCCGATTCGCGCGTCCAGGCCAGCGAGCCGCATTGATGCATGGTTTCCAGTACCGGTTCCAGCAGGTGGCGGCCGTTACCTTGTTCAATCGCACCCCGGATCATGGCGGTTTGTTCTGGCGTACCGTTACGCATGGCGTGCAGCAGCGGTAGGGTAGGTTTGCCTTCGCTGAGATCGTCGCCAACGTTTTTCCCCAACGTTTTACCGTCGGCGCTGTAATCAAGAAGATCGTCGATAAGTTGGAAAGCGGTGCCGATATAGCGGCCATAATCCTGCAACGCCTTTTCCTGCTCCGGCGTGGCCTCAGCAAGAATAGCGGAAGATTGCGCTGCGGCTTCAAACAGGCGAGCCGTTTTACTGTAAATCACCCGCATATAGCTTTCTTCAGTAATATCAGGGTCATTGCAGTTCATCAGCTGCAAGACTTCGCCTTCTGCTATGACGTTAACCGCTTCAGACATCAGCTCCAGCACTCGCAGAGAGCCAATGCTGGTCATCATCTGGAAAGCGCGCGTATAGATAAAATCACCGACCAGCACGCTGGCAGCGTTACCGAAAGCGGCATTGGCGGTGGCTTTCCCACGGCGCATATCCGATTCATCCACCACATCGTCGTGCAGAAGGGTGGCCGTATGAATGAATTCTATCAGCGCTGCTACGGTAACGTGTTGTTTACCTGAGTAATTAAGCGCACGTGCGGCCAAAACGGCGATCGTCGGACGGATGCGCTTGCCTCCACCGCTAATGATGTAGTAACCCAGCTGATTGATGAGGGAAACCTCAGAATTCAACTGCTCGAGTATGGTTGCGTTGACGTCCGCCATGTCTTGCGCGGTGAGTTCGTTTATCTGTTCTAAGTTCATCAGTCTTTTCAGCTATTGCCCACTATGCGGCTAATGATAAGCGTCTTTACCCGTGCCTGCGGCATGTAATGTATAACAGATTGTACTTGAAAATGACGACTGTGAAACATTTGCCTGTGCTTTGCGTTTTTTTTCTGCAATACCCGTTATCAGGCACTTGTCATCGCGTGCGAAGTTGCGTAGAATTCGCGCCCTATTGTGAATATTTATAGCGCAGCCTGAACTCAAGACGGCAAGCGCGAGAGCGGAGTTTATATGTACGCGGTTTTCCAAAGTGGTGGTAAACAACACCGAGTGAGCGAAGGTCAGACCGTTCGCCTGGAAAAGCTGGACATCGCAACCGGCGAAACGATTGAATTCGACCAGGTTCTGATGATTGCCAACGGCGAAGAAGTTACGATCGGCGCACCTTTAGTTTCAGGCGGCGTGATCAAAGCAGAAATCATTGCTCACGGTCGTGGCGACAAAATTAAGATTGTTAAGTTTCGTCGTCGTAAACACTACCGTAAGCA
>DOOK01000061.1 GCA_003512805.1 Erwinia sp.
GCAGCACCTCAAGGACGGCATCAAAGCGGGTCTTCGTGCCTCGCTGAAGTCAGCCAACCTGCTGACCGGTTCGCTTTATATCGATCTGGATTTTGACAGCAATGCCAAACCGTTTAAAGGGCCGGTCTCGTTTGCTGGCTACGAGCTGATCCCAACGACCAGCGGCGGCCTGGCGCAGATCCAACAGAAACTGATGGACACGCTGGACAAGGTCAATTCGCTGCCGCTGAATCCAATGATCAATCAGGCTACGGGCACCTTGAAAGAGAGCCAGCGCACGCTTCGTGAACTGCAAAAAACGTTGGATAACATTAACCAGATTACCGGCAGTCAGTCGATGAAAACGCTACCGGAAGATATGCAGAAAACGTTGCGCGAGCTGAACACCAGCATGAAAGGCTTCCAGCCTGGCGCGCCGGCTTACAACAAGCTGGTCGGTGATATGCAGCAGCTTAATCAGGTCATGCGTGAACTGCAGCCGGTGCTGAAAACGTTGAACAGCAAGAGCAATGCGCTGGTGTTTGAAGCGAAACCCGGCCAGGATCCCCAGCCGAAGAGGGCGAAGTAATGAAAAAATGGCTACCTGTGGCGTTGGCCCTGGCGCTGAGCGCCTGCAGCAGCACGCCCGATACCACGTATTATCAACTGCCTGCTGCGGCTAAGAGCATGGCCGTGAGCAGCGTTGACGCGGCGCGCCCTGCGGTTTTTGTGCAACATGTTTCCGTTCCGGACTATCTGTCCGGTAACGGCCTGGTTTATCAGACCAGTGACGTAAAATATGTGATTGCCACCAATAACCTCTGGGCCAGTCCACTGGATCAGCAGCTACAGCAAACGCTGGTGACCAACCTGAGCGAGGCACTGCCAGGCTCGCTGGTATCGGCTTCGCCGCTGGGCCAGCAACAGGATACGCTCAATGTGACCGTGACCGGCTTCCATGGTCGTTACGACGGCCAGGCAGTGATTAGCGGCGAGTGGGTACTGGAACATCAGGGGCAAATCGTGAAACGCTCGTTTACGCTGGCCCTGCCGCAGAAGGACGATGGCTATGATGCGCTGGTCAGAACGCTGGCGGTGGGATGGCAACAGGAAGCGCAGAATATAGCGAACAGTATTCGCAGCGTTAATTAAAAAAATTCATCATCCGCGTTAAGCCCCGGTTTGTCGACAATCAGAGGATTGCACAGCCGGGGCTTTTTTTATTGCCATACAGCGGCTTATCTGGCTTTCAGAGGCAATTTAAGGCAATAAGTTTTCGTTATCCTCGCACAAATTTATGACATTGGCGTGAAATTTGCGCGTTGATCTCAGGCGAAAATGGCGTTAGAACTAGGGTGTGATTGCGTACGCACTCACTGATTTCTTTCCACCAGATTCCACCTGACCTGAAGAGGGGATTACAGGCATGATGAAGAGACAGAAACGAGATCGGCTCGAACGGGCACATTCCAGAGGTTATCAGGCCGGCATTACCGGGCGCCCTAAAGAAATGTGTCCCTATCAAATGATAGATGCAAGATCTCACTGGTTGGGAGGGTGGCGACAGGCCATGGAGGACAGGACGGTTACTGCGTAATCCGTACTGTTTAATGAAAAGGAAAACCTCCGCCCAGGCGGAGGTTTCGTGTTTCAGGAAGCTTAAAAAGCGGTAGTATCTTTGAACAAACCCACTTTCAGATCGGTAGCCGTATAGATCACGTTACCATCGACCAGCACTTCACCATCAGCCACGCCCATCACCAGTTTGCGGTTAATGACACGCTTAAAATGAATGCGGTACGAAACCTTTTTCGCGGTTGGCAGAACCTGACCGGTAAATTTAACTTCACCCACGCCCAGCGCACGGCCTTTGCCTTCCGCGCCCAGCCAGCCCAGGTAAAAACCTACCAGCTGCCACATTGCGTCAAGACCCAGGCAGCCAGGCATCACCGGATCGCCAATGAAGTGGCAGCCAAAGAACCACAGGTCAGGGTTGATATCCAGCTCCGCTTCCACAAAGCCTTTGCCATAGTTGCCGCCATCTTCGTTCATCTCAATGACGCGATCCATCATCAGCATGTTGCCAGACGGCAACGGCGGGCCTTCGGCACCGAAAAGTTCACCACGACCAGAGGCAATCAGGTCTTCTTTTGAGTAGGATTTGCGTTTATCTACCATGTTCTTAATAAGCCTTATTTTATTGAAGCACGAAGGTTAGCTTACAGCTGTAAGCTGAGCAAGCCCGATTAACGCTGGTTAAACCAGTTCAGCCAGCGCAGTGGCCACGGACGTTGCCGACCTTCCTGTTGGTTTATTTGCGCTATGCGCTCCTGTATCGATCTTAGCAGACAAGGCGCGTCTTCTTTGTCCCATTCGGTTTTGGTCAGCAGAGGAAGCGCTTCCTCTACGCTTTCCACCGCCCAGACATGAAACTTTCCTTCCCGCACCGCATCCACCACTTCCTGCTGCAGACAAAGGTGCCGCACGTTCGCCGCAGGAATAATAATGCCCTGGCTACCGTTAAGCGTGCGCTGGTTACAGATATGGAAGAAACCTTCAATTTTTTCATTCAGGCCGCCGACCGGCTGAACACGACCAAACTGATCTACCGAACCGGTTACGGCAATCTGTTGCGTAATCGGCTGCCCGGCCAGCGCGCTGATCAGGGCGCAGAGTTCCGCCAGCGAGGCGCTGTCTCCATCCACTTCCGAATAGGACTGCTCAAACACAACGGAAGCGGAGAAGGGGAGCTGCTGGTCAAGCTCCAGCTCGGCAATCAACCATGCCTGCATAATCATCATGCCTTTGGCATGGATATTTCCGCCCAGCTCCGCTTTACGCTCCACGTCATGGAATTCGCCGTCGCCAACGTGTACCACGCAGCTGATGCGGGAAGGTTCGCCAAAGGCGCGGGGGTGACCGGGAAATTCGATAACGGAAAGGGCATTAATCTGGCCAATCGCTTCGCCTTCGGTTTCGATCAGGATCTGATCTAGCAGGATTTCGTCACGAATTCGCTCGGCAAGGAAACCTTCGCGCCACTCGCGATTTTCCAGGGCGGCCTGTAAATGCTCGCCGTTAATTACGTTTTCATCGCTGTTAGCCGCCGCTTCCTGAAACTGGCGGGCAAGCCAGACGGGGCAGAGTGGCAGCGTTTCCTGATCGCCGGTATAGCGTACAGCCTCACGTATCAACCCCGGCCAAAGGTCGTCGGCAATCAGCAGATCTTCATCAGTAGCGATAGCCCGCGCCCACTTAATCCACAGGCCGAAGGATTGCTCATCAACAA
>DOOK01000401.1:0-707 GCA_003512805.1 Erwinia sp.
GCTGAGCTTTTAGTAGGGTGATTTTCACGATCGACTTAATTCCTTTAAACCCGTATTTCCATGGCACGGTCAAACGGATCGGCGCACCGTTTTGCGGTGGCAGCGCTTTGCCGTAAACGCCGGTGGTCAGTATGGTCAGCGGATGCATGGCTTCATCCAGCCGCAGTCCTTCCACATAAGGGTAATCGATGCCGCCGCCGACAAAGCGATCGCGCTGGCCCGGCATCTCTTCCGGTGCATAAACAGTCTGGAAAGCGACATAGCGTGCGTTGCTGGTGGGCTCGGCTGCTTTTAACAGCTTGCCCAGTTCAAAACCGATCCAGGGCACCACCATCGACCAGGCTTCCACGCAGCGCATTCGATAAATCCGCTGTTCTAACGGGAAACGTTTAAAAATGTCGTCCATATTCAGCGTCATCGGCTTCGCTACCTCGCCGCCGATGGCTATCTTCCAGTCAGCCGTCTTCAAGGAACCGGCGTTAGCCGCCGGATCCGCTTTATCCAGACCAAACTCATAAAAATTGTTGTAGCCCGTAACCTTATCCTCCGGCGTCAGGGCTAAATTGGCCTGATACTGTGCGGGCTTGCTGAAATCGAGCGGTTTGCCTGCCGGCGCCTTTGGGCTCTCTTTTCCTTTGCCCTGTAGCCAGGAAAGCACATCCGCGTGGGCCGTTGGCACAGCCAAAGCGGCCGCGCTAATGCCCAGC
>DOOK01000401.1:740-3615 GCA_003512805.1 Erwinia sp.
GGGGTAACATCGTTTTCCGTGAGTTTATTAACGGGCTTCATGGCTGTGTCTCCAGAGACGGTCACTTTTTAGCATGACTAAAAAAAGCAAATTCAGCGAATAAAAAAGCGTCTGAACCGCAGAATATCAGTTCCGTAAAAGCGGCGAGAGAGCAGGAAGTGTAATCAGTTATGTGGATGTTGAAGAAAGGTAAATACAGGGCAGGTTTAGCGCCACCGGTTCAGAAGCGATTTTTGTTAACTCGTTGACAGAAAAGCGTATTGCCCGGCGGTTTCAGCGTGCCGGGCGGCATAAAAGCTAACGGATTTTAACCAGCGTGCGGCCAGTAATGTCATTATTAAGCAGTTTTTCCGCGCTGGCGGCGGCCTCATCCAGCGTGATTTCTGTCGTCGCCTGCTGATAAAAGGCGTCAGGCAGCGTTTTAACCAGTCTTTTCCAGGCCTCAAGGCGGCGTGCCGCTGGCGCAGTAACGGAATCGACGCCCTGTAGTCGTACGTTGCGCAGAATAAAAGGCATTACGGTGGTCGGCAGCGCGAAACCGGCTGCCAGACCGCAGGCCGCTACCACGCCACCGTAGTTCATCTGCGCCAGCACGCTTGCCAGGACTTTATCGCCAGCGGTGTCCACTGCGCCAGCCCAGCGCTGTTTTTCCAACGGGCGGCTATCGGTGCTGAAAGCGTCGCGCGTCAGGATTTCACTGGCGCCCAACTGAAGGAGATAGTCGTGCGTGGAGGGCCTGCCGCTAACGGCCACTACCCGATAGCCTGCCGAACTGAGCAGGGAGACAGCCGTGCTGCCTACGCCGCCGCTGGCGCCGGTCACCACTACCTCACCGCTCTCGGGACGCACGCCGCCTTCCTCCAGCGCCATTACGCACAGCATGGCGGTCAGGCCCGCGGTGCCGATGATCATCGCCCGACGACCATCCAGTCCTTCCGGCATCGGCGTCAGCCAGTCGCCTTTCACCCTGGCCTGTTCAGCCAGGCCGCCCCAGTGATTTTCCCCTACGCCCCAGCCGGTCAGCAGCACCTGTTGTCCGGCATGAAAGCGAGGATCTTCGCTATGGCGGACCTGGCCCGCAAAATCAATCCCGGGCACCATCGGAAACTGGCGGATGATTTTTCCTTTACCGGTAATGGCCAGCGCATCTTTGTAATTCAGACCGGACCAGCAAACATCTACCGTTACGTCGCCCGGTGGCAGGGCTGCCGGATCGAGTTGTTTCACCGCAGCCAGGGTTTTGCCTTCGGCCTGTTCAAGAACCAGTGCTTGCATGAGAATCTCCTGAAAATGGAACGTAAAGGTATAATAAAAGTTTGACCTCACTATACTCCCGGCAATTAGCAATATTTTGCTTAAGATGCATAAAAGCATGAGGAAGTTCTCTGCATAGCCCTACGTCGTCATGGCTTTTTGCTATGGCGTCTCCTTTCCGGCAGCCAAAGAGCACAAGGATGCGATTAACTACCAAACTTTCCGCCATGATTACTTTTGTCAGCGCGCTGGTCATGCTTGTCATGCTGGTGGGCGGGGTAACAAGCTTTTATTACCTCAGCGATTTACGCGCTGAGCATCGTCTGCAAACGATGGCGGCCGACTTTGATCGGACGCTGGATCGCCTCTCTCCCGAACAGATTTCCAGCGGGTTGCCACAGGTGATGGGACCGCTACAGGTTGTTCGCATCACTTTTCTTGAAAACCACCAGCCGGTTAAAACGATTTCCCGCCATCAGGACGCGCTGATGGAAGATGAGCCTAACCGCTATCGCGAAAGCACCATCCCGCTGCAGCAACACGCTGACTATGCGCTGCATATCGTCTGGATAGACAGCGCAAAGACCTGGCTGACATCTTTTATCGGCGCTTCAATTATTAGTCTGGTGGTGCTGGCCGTCGGTATCCTGCTGCTGATCCTGTTTTTTTCTCACCGCTGGCTTTATCGGCAGCTTGAAGGCATGGAGCGTCTGGAAACGCGTGCGGCAAGAGTGCTGAGGGGCGAAAGAGAAACTGTACAGCAGGGTTCCGTGCTGGAATGGCCGCCTAAAGCCAGCAGCGCCCTGGATCGGCTGCTGGGTGATTTGCAGGATGCCTCCGAGCGCCGCAATCGGGTTGATACGCTTATTCGGGCTTTTGCTGCGCAGGACCGTATGACCGGTCTGCACAATCGCCTTTTTTTCGATAACCAGCTGGCCACGCTGCTGGAAGACAGCGAAACCGCCGGCGCACACGGTATGGTGATGATGATCCGCCTGCCGGATCTCGATACGCTGCGTGATAACTGGGGCCATACGCCGGTACAGGATTACCTTTTCGGGCTGGTCAACCTGCTTTCAACCTTTGTGATGCGCTATCCCGGCGCGCTGCTTGCCCGCTATTTCCGCAGTGATTTTGCCGTCCTGCTGCCGCATCGCAGCCTGAAAGACGCCGACAGCATCGCCTCGCAGCTGATTAAGGCTGTAGACGCGCTGCCGCCAACCCGCATGCTGGATCGGGAGGATATGATTCACATCGGCATCAGCGCCTGGCAAAGCGGGCAAACCACACAGCAGGTCATGGAAAATGTCGAACTCGCTACGCGGCATGCGGCTTTACTGGGCGGCAATAACTGGTCGGTTAGTGAAAAACCGGCACCGGAACTCAGCCGTGGTAGCGTTAAATGGCGCACGCTGCTGGAAAATACCCTTAGCCGCGGGGGGCCGCGCCTGTATCAGAAACCGGCGGTGACGGGCGAAGGGCAGCTGCATCATCGTGAAATCATGCCAAGGATATTCGACGGCAAAACTGAACTGGCCGCGGCTGAATATCTGCCGCTGGTGCAGCAGCTGGGTATGGCGGAAGGGTATGACAGGCTCTTGGTTAGCCACATTATGACCTT
>DOOK01000402.1:0-1278 GCA_003512805.1 Erwinia sp.
GACGTGGCGTGGTTGATATAGGAGATCGAACCGGTCGGTGGGATCGCCTGCAGGTTCTGGTTATAAATACCGTGGCGCATCACCGCGTCGCGAAGCTGCCGCCAGTCATCCTGCCCGGGCAGAACGATGCCCGCTTTGGCAAACAGCGCGGCAGTTTCCGACGTGCGTGGCTGCCATGGCTGATTAACATACTGGTCAAAGTAGTCGCCACTGGCGTAACGGGATGCTTCAAAGCCCACAAACCGCTCGCCGCGCTCTTGCGCAATCAGGTTAGAGGTACGCAGCGCATGATAGGTGATGGTGTAAAAATAAAGATTGGTGAAGTCCAGTGCCGCCGGTGAGCCGTAATGAATGCCTTCACGCGCTAAGTAGCCGTGCAGGTTCATCTGACCGAGGCCGATAGCGTGCGACTGCGCGTTGCCGTTTGCAACAGAAGGCACGGAGCGGATATCGCTCTGGTCGGAAACCGCCGTCAGGCCGCGCACCGCAATTTCCACCGTACGGCCAATATCCGGCGAGTCCATGGTGTGCGCGATATTCAGCGAACCAAGGTTGCAGGAAATATCCTTGCCGATATGGCGATAGCTTAAGTCATCATGGTAGTCGGTAGGCGTATTGACCTGCAGGATCTCCGAGCAGAGGTTGCTCATATTAATCCGACCCTTAATTGGGTTGGCGCGGTTAACCGTGTCCTCAAACATAATATAGGGATAGCCGGACTCAAACTGAATTTCCGCCAGCGTCTGGAAGAATTCACGCGGATTAATAAAAGTGCGGCGGATGCGCTCGTCGGCCAGCATCTCCTCATATTTTTCGCTGATGCTGATATCGGCAAAGGGCAGGCCGTAAAGGCGTTCGACATCGTAAGGTGAAAAGAGCGCCATGGGCTGGTTGGTTTTTGCCAGCTGGAAGGTGATATCGGGGATAACCACGCCCAGCGATAGCGTCTTGATGCGGACTTTCTCGTCGGCGTTTTCCCGTTTAGTATCCAGAAAACGCAGAATGTCGGGATGGTGCGCGTGCAGATAAACCGCGCCCGCCCCCTGACGCGCACCCAGCTGGTTGGCGTAGGAAAAAGCATCCTCCAGCATTTTCATCACCGGGATCACGCCGGAAGACTGGTTTTCAATACGCTTGATTGGCGCACCGGCTTCGCGCAGGTTAGAAAGCAGAAGCGCCACGCCGCCGCCGCGTTTGGACAGCTGGAGCGCTGAATTCACCGCACGGCCGATCGACTCCATATTGTCTTCAATACGCAGCAGAAAACAGGAAACCAGC
>DOOK01000402.1:1340-3520 GCA_003512805.1 Erwinia sp.
AGAAACGTGGGTGTGGCGGGCTGAAAGCGGCCAGAAAGCATCTCTTCCATCAGCGCCGTTGCCAGCGGCTGGTCGCCTCTAGCCAGCGTCAATGCCACCATGCAGACGCGTTCGCTAAAGCCTTCAAGGTAACGCTTGCCGTCGAACGTTTTCAGCGTGTAGCTGGTATAGAACTTCCATGCGCCGAGGAAAGTCTGAAAGCGGAAACGCCGCCGGTAAGCCTGCTCAAACAGCTCGTTAATAAACTCAAAAGGGTAAGCGTTCAACACGTCGGCTTCGTAATAGCCTTCTGCCACCATGTATTGTAAGCGCTCACTAACTGAGCCGAAAGCCACCGTATTCGGCAGCACATGCTGTAAAAAATAGTGACGTGTCGCCTCGCGATCTTTCTCAAACTGAATATGGCCGTTGGCATCGTAAAGGTTGAGCATCGCATTCAGGGAATGGTAGTCGGCCGTGGTCGGTGCTATGCGTGTACTTTCTGTTGTTGCCAAAATTGGGTTACTCCCCTGGAAACGTTAGCGATGTCTTCCTCCGTGCCGAGCAGCTCGAAACGATACAGGCACGGGACGTGGCATTTTTGCGCAATAATTTTGCCCGCCAGGCAATAAGCCTCGCCAAAATTACGGTTGCCTGCGGCAATCACGCCGCGAATGCCCTGGCGATTATCGACATCATTAAGGAACTGAATGACCTGCTTCGGCACCGCGCCTTTGGCAGTGCCGCCACCATAGCTGGGCACGACCAGCACATAGGGGTCAGCCACGTGCAGCGGTTGGCCGTCGATAGGGATACGACGGCAGGGCAGGCCGGTACGCAGCACAAAGCGATGGGTGTTTTCCGACTGACTCGAAAAATAAACCAGCATGGTGTCAGCCCTGTACGGCGAGACGGCCCAGAGCGGAAATTTTGTCGGGGCGGAAACCGCTCCAGTGATCTTCGTCCGCCATCACCACGGGAACCTGACGATAGCCCAGCGCTTTCAGCCTCTCCAGCCCGGCAGGATCCTGATCCAGATTGATCAGCTGATACGCGATACCCTGCTTATCCAGCGCGTTTTTTGTCGCACTGCACTGGACACAGTTATTTTTCGTGTAAATAATAATGCGCATGATTCGTATTTCCGTTTGAGGGCGGATGCCCGGCACAAACAGTGCAGGTAAACCGCTGAGTAATCACCCGGCCTTACTGGCCCCATCACTACATATAGGTGTTTTTTAGTAATTTAATACTAGATGTAGAGTTTTGCTATTGCAACCGCGCATCTTGTACGCTTATTCAAAACAAACGGCTTAAAGCCTTGCCGTAGCGGGTTTTGAGCGGGAAATTTTTTTTGGCGGGCAGAGAGTCGGGTAAATAGCATGGTGAGACGGGGGAATTGGTACCGTAAGCGCGGAAGGGCCTTAAAGCGGCTGATGTTGAAAAGCAGGAAGCTCAGAAAGCCCGGTCAGAAGCGGGGCAGGCCCGAAACTCACAGGGAAAGCTAAGTGGGAAGCGTTTGATGGCAAAACGGTTTTGATGGACTCGCGTGGAAGAGAAAGGGAGAGGGAGGCTCGACGCGACTGTCGGGGGAACAACTTTCCCCGCCGGGGCGGGGAAAGTTAAGCTATCAGTCGCGGGAAGCGCTGGTCGCAATCAGTGCACCAAGGAAAACACCTATCGCTGCACCAATACCGACGCCGTGCCACGGGTTGTCACGAACAAAGGTATCCACATGCTCGCCCGCGTCTTTAGCGACCTGGGACACGCGGTTGCCGCTGCCGTTAAGTTTAGCGCGGGTGTCTTTCAGTAGCGCCTGTGCTTTGCTGCGTGCTTCATCCACTTCTTCTTTAGATTTGCTGCCGTAAGATTTCAGCAGACCATCAAGGGTATCAGCCAGCAGAGTGACGTCCTGGTTGATATCAACATCTTCGTTTTTTGTCGTCCGGTTAAACATTTAGCGCTCTCCTGGAAATGATACAGACTATTTACTATAGACTATCAGAGAGATATTTCGTGCACCGGGCTTCCGGGCACCCTGTTTCTGGACAATTCCGAAAGCCCTGCGCCCTGGCGCTAAGGTAAGGTGACGGAGTTGGCAAGTATTAGAGGATTAAGCATGTATCTACGCCCTGATGAGGTCGCTCGCGTACTGGAAAAAGCGGGATTTGAAATGGACGCGGTCACCGCGAAAGCTTACG
>DOOK01000110.1 GCA_003512805.1 Erwinia sp.
GGTAAAATGTAATCGTCTGCGGTAAGCATTAACGTGTCGCTGTTCCGCGGCGGGTGGTCGGGCCGCTAATCGCCGCCGGTCTGGACTCGCTATTTAGCGGTAAAATGTAATCGTTTGCGGTAAGCATTAACGTGTCGCTGTTCCGCGGTGGGTGGTCGGGCCGCTAATCGCCGCCGGTCTGGTCTCGCTGTTTATCGGTAAAATGTCACCGTCCGCCGAAAGCGTTCTCTGCTATGATGGCGCTCTTTTTTTTCGCCAGGAGAAACCGGTGAGCAAGCAGGACAAGCGCAGCAAGCGCGCCAAACTCAAAGCCAAACAGGCCAACAACGCCCGCGCGCGTGGCAAACAGCTGGATGCGGTCGGCCGCAGCAGCTACGTCGCCACACCCGAAATGATCGAGCTGTTCGCCAGCCTGCCGCCGCTGGACGAGCAGGGCGATATGCCTTTTGTCAGCGACGTTTACCGCTGGTGCGACGAGGAATATGGCTTTGACGGCGACAGCGCGGAAAACGAGATGTTGCAGGTTGCCGCGCTTTGTGTGCTCTACATTCACTGGCGTACCAGTGAAGGATCGACGTCGTTAAACCAGAACGAGCTGATCGAAGCAGCTATTCGTCTGAGCGAAGAAAACGAGGCCTTTAAAACGCATTATCAGGCGGCACGCGGCTAAGGCGAGCACGGATTTGCCCTTGCGGGATAAACGGGCGTGGCGTCAGTTTATCCCGCTGAGTATTACCGTACCGTGAATAAACGCGGCTATAAAGGGCTAATACCGAATTGGGCTGGTACCATTATAAATAATATTTACCGCCGTTCTTATTGAGAGCGTAGAAGGATCTCCCAGCTCGTAATCACCCCGTAATTTTAATGTAATTCAATATTTGCGAATTTTTAATCTATTCTTTTTTGATATTTCCAGTTAAAGCTCATTTACAAAATTTGACTTTTTTGTTTGCTGGATGATTTATTATCATGGTTGATATCCAGCCTTAAAATATAAAATAAAATCAAGCTGTGGATCTTCCGGATATTATAGGATTGTATCTGACGAAATTTTTAACGGCGTTCTGAAAGCCACGCCTGGAGTGGTTGACAGAACGGGCAAATCTTTCATGCCAGGTGCGGCAGCCTGTCAGGGTTTGCAGGAGCCGAGCGGCAGGTCGCTATTTCCAGTTCCAGGCGGTTTTATGTTTGCCAGTATCAGGATCCGCTCGCTTTAATACGGTTTCAATACGGCTTTTCCGGGCAGTCCCCGCCTTTTCCGTATCGCGCAAGCGATAGCGGAATAACTATTTCGGCAAGCATAACGCTACGAGATAAAAGCGTTTTAGAAAGCATAATGCTACGCGATAAATACAACGCGCAATAATGCTGTTTCCTTAAAAACAGCGTAAATACAGGAGAAGAACTGCATCCGTGCTTTTCTGTTAACAAACGAGGCAGCAATCCTGGAACGGAACGCTCTCGATAATCTAATTTATTACTTAAATAGGGATAGCTATGAAATATCACATGCCGGGTAAGAAAGGTTTAGCGGTGGCGGCGTTAACGATTGTGGTTTTAACGGGCTGCGCCTCATCTGGCTCTTCCACATCTTCTTCCGCGTTACAAACGGCGCTGACCGACAGAGGCGATTATTATGCCGATAACACCACTTCAGCCGTTAGCCAGAATAGCCGCGTTAAGTTTGTTATCGTGCACTACACGGCTGAAAATGAGGAAAATTCCTTTAATACGCTGGCGAAAGGCAACAAAGTCAGCGCTCATTACCTGGTTGCCGAGCACCCGAAAATGCTGGGACATAAACCGGTTATCACGCAGCTGGTGTCGGAAAACAGACGAGCCTGGCACGCTGGAAAAAGTAGCTGGCAGGGCAGAAACCATATCAACGATAGCTCGCTCGGTATCGAGATTGTCAATAAAGGTTTCACCGAGAAAAACGGCGTTCGGCAATGGTATCCTTATACCGAAGCGCAGATTAATGCGCTGGCGCTGCTGCTAAAGGACATCATTAAAAGGCATGAGATTGAGCCCAACTACGTGCTGGGCCACAGCGATATTGCGCCGCTACGCAAGCAGGATCCGGGCAAGTTGTTTCCCTGGCATCGCCTGGCGGAGCAGGGCATCGGCGCCTGGCCCGATGCCGCTACGGTCAATAAATATCTGGCGGGACGTTCCCACTTCGCGCCTGCCGATTTGTTGAGCTTACAGCAGGCCCTTTACCAGTATGGTTATGATAAAATAGCGCTTACGGGCGTTCTGGATGAGGAAACCCAAATGACTATCAGCGCCTTCCAAATGCATTTCCGCCCGACCAATATCAGCGGCAAAGCCGATGCAGAGACAGAGGCGATTGCTAAAGCGCTTGTAGAAAAATATCTGACGCCATAACCAGGGAGCAGGCAAGATGTTAAAAAAAAGGGGACCAGGCTGGTTCGGGGCGATGCTGGTGCTGTTGATGGCAGGCTGTAGCCATAAGTCTGAGGTCAAATCGCTGGTTACGCCTTATGTGCCGCCCACGCCCGTGATAAAGCCTCAGCCTGTGCGCGGCATCTGGCTGGCGACAGTGAACCACCTCGACTGGCCGCCGCCCGCTTCCTTAACGCTTGCCGATCCCAGGCTGCGCATCGCGCGGCAGCAGCAGGTGCTTATTCAGCGGCTGGATAAGTATGTGGCGTTGGGTATCAATACGGTCTTTTTCCAGGTGAAGCCTGATGGCACCGCGTTTTATCGCTCCGCAATTTTGCCCTGGTCTGCCGAGCTGACCGGAACAATCGGCCAGGATCCCGGTTACGATCCACTGCAGTTTTTGCTGACCGAGGCGCATAAAAGAGGACTCAAGGTACACGCGTGGCTTAATCCTTACCGGATCACGATGAACACTTCGCCAGCCACGTTCAGCGCGCTGCAAAAGACGCTGCGTCAGTCACCGGCCAGCGTTTTCGTGCTGCATCGTGACTGGGTACGCGTCGCCAGCGATCGTTACGTACTGGATCCGGGACTGCCGCAGGTTCGCCAGTGGATCAACGGCGTGGTCGCCGAGCTGGTAAAAAACTATGCGATCGATGGCGTGCAGTTCGATGACTATTTCTATTATGAAACGCCCTCGTCGCCGCTGGATGACAGTCGCAGCTGGCAGCAATACGGCGCAGGCTTTGCCAATAAGGCCAGCTGGCGGCGCAACAATACGCTGCTGCTGGTTAAAGAGGTGGCGGCGACGATCAAGTCCCTGAAGCCAGAGGTGGCGTTTGGCATCAGCCCGGCGGGCGTCTGGCGCAATGCTGACAAAGACGCTCGCGGGTCCGATACGCGCGGCGGAGAAGCTTACGAGCAGGCTTTTGCCGACACCCGACAGTGGGTTAAAGAAGGGCTGCTGGACTATATAGCGCCTCAGCTTTACTGGCCATTTGAGCGGAAAATCGTGCGTTATCCCACACTGGCGAAATGGTGGGCTGACGTGGTTGGCACCGGTCCCGTCAAACTCTATATCGGCGTGGCGCTGTATAAGGTGGGCAAACCGACCGCTGGCGAACCGCAGTGGGGAGAAGAACAGGGCGTGGCCGAGCTGAGAAGGCAGGTTGAGCTGAATGAGACGCTACCCGGCGTGTCCGGGACGATTTTATTTCGCGATG
>DOOK01000197.1 GCA_003512805.1 Erwinia sp.
TAAATCCGCATTTGCAGCACATGTCGGCGAGGCCAGCAAAAAGAATACAATAAGGAAAAGAAACGCTTCTCTGGCTGCCCCTGTTGCCAGAGGGAGTGATAACCGTTATGTGTCAGAGAAGATGATTTATTATCAGGGGCCTGTCCTCAGACAAACGTGCATTTATCCCATATAGCCGCGATGAGTTTTTGCATTTACCAGCACTTATCGCTGTAAGAAAGCGTGCGACGATAAAGTTCATATCTTCGGCCAAAGAAAAAGGGCGGGTTGAGACGGCTGGCAGGAGCAATAGCTTTTTGCAATGTTAAAAGTGCCCTGAGGAAGCCAAAATAATAACTGCTCGTTAATATAACTCAGGTTAATTAAAATTAAAAGCAATAAGAAAACTCCTATCATATAGTGCTTTTTATATTATTAATGTTACTATCCGTATCCTTATTAACTTAGGGACACAGTAATGTCGTACATTGATAGAAATTTAGTGGGCAGCGAATCAGTTTTGTATCGTGGTCATGTCACTTTGTGGGCCTTGCTCCCCTGGCTATTTTGGGGTGTTATTTTGGGGTTAACCACACTCGTTGGTTTTATTTTAATCCCTTTGGGCTATTTTGTTATTCGTTCAAATGAAGCGGGCATTACCAATAAGCGGCTGATCGCCAAATCCGGACTGATACGCCGGGACACCGTAGAAATACCTGTTAAAAAAGTCTCAAGTTTGCAGGTCAAGCAGGGCATTATGGGGCGTTTACTGGGATACGGTACCCTGATTATAAGCGATGTGGGGGCCGCCCACGCGCCAATAAGATTTATTAAAGACCCTCTGCGCTTCCGGCAGAAGTTTTTTGAAGTTCAGGAAGAAATTGAAAATAACTAATAAAAAACCCGCTCCGGCGGGTTTTTTTATCAGAATGGACAGGGCAGATTTTATTGAGAGGCCCTCGGTCGGCTTATCGTGCTGGCCGGTAGTCCGCCTGCCAAATAGTACCCCGACATGCATGTAGTGCCATTCACAAGCAATGCGTGAGAAACCGGCGCGAGGCGCAAACGCGAATATAAAACCAGGATCGTCTTGCTGCTCTTTAAAGCAAGGCTTTCCGTTGAAACAGCCGTCTGCCAACAGATACTGATTAACGCCTGAAATAAGCCATGGTTTCGACCAGATGTAATCCATTGAGGATCAAGCGTGGTGATAAATTGATGACCCGGTCTGGCACCAAAGGCGTGCTGCATGTCTCTTTGGCAAATGCCGCAAACCTAAAATCAGGCGTTTTATTGGCTACTGACCTGTCATCAGGCCGAGTACGGCATTAGTCAAACCGGACGCTAACAGGACGAATCCGGGGATCAGAAAATTCTTCTCTTTTTTCTTATGGGCCAGGTAGAACATAGCCATCGCGATACAAAGCATGGGTATTGAAATTATCAGAAAGACAGACATCGCTTCTCCTTAGCTCTTTTGCTTCCGAATGCCTGACTGCCCCCATCAGGATCCATGTAATTAGTCGTGTTGCCACAAGAACAGCTGCACCCGCAACAGGCGCTAAATTCTTGTTCTTGTTGTGAGAGGCCGCCATCCACTCAGGTAAAGATGGAACAGAAGTAGCCAAAACGATCGCTGAACAGACGGGCTCGCTTCCAGCCCTGATTTTTCCTCAATGGTAACCCTGGCTAATATATCATAGTCTGTGGAAAGTTGAACAGGCGTACGGACTTACAGCTGAATGGGCATGTCTATGAAATCCTGTTTCGTAATATGACTGTCGTTACGGTAATAAAACCGCGGAAAGGTGAGCAGTTGCCATTTTAACGCAGTTAGTCAGATGCCAAATGTTCCAATAAATGCGGGTAAGCCCGGTTTGGATTGACTTCACTTCCTGGCTAACTGAACATCAGGTCAGGTAGCTTTTTGTTTTGTGCACGGCCCGGTGCACGGATGTATTGTTTTTAACTTAACTTTTTGAAATATAAGAAAAATGGATATAAAGCAGCTTATTTACCTGTGTAATCTTGAGCGCGAGCGCCATTTTGGTCGTGCAGCAGAAGCGAGCTTTGTCAGCCAGCCGACGCTTTCAATGCGCCTGAAGAATCTGGAGCGCGAGCTGGGGCTGTCGCTTATTAACCGTAGCAATAACTTTGATGGCTTTACGCCGGAAGGCGAACGGGTATTAACATGGGCGCGGGAAATCGTTTCCGTCTATCAAGGGCTTAAGCTGGAAGTCGAGTCGCTGAAACACGGTGTCGCTGGCACACTGCGCATCGGCGTGGTCCCGCAGTGCAGTATTTCGCTGCCGCTGCTATTGAAAGGTATTCAGGAACGCTACCCTCAGCTTAACTACCGAGTCTCTGTGCTCAGTGCCGATCAGCTGCTTGACGCGCTGAACAGCTATACGGTGGACGTCGGCATCGGCTTTTTCGAGCTGGTGACGCTGCGCGAACTGCATTTTCAGGCCGAACCGCTGGAAGACAATGGTGTGGAAGTTGTTTTCCATCCTAAGCATTTTCCGCAGCTGGTGGGAGAAGCGGCGCTGACGCTGGAAGCGTTAAAAACGATCCCGCTGTGCCTGGCGGAACAGACGCGATATTTCCGGCGCTACCTGGACACCCATTTTCGCGAAGCCGACATCCATTTACGAGTGGTGCTGGAAACGCCCTCCGTGTTTCAACTGGCGCAGGGCGTGCAGGTTGGGCTTGGATGCCTGATTTCGCCGCGAGGGCATCTGCTGCCTGCCATGACGCCGGAACTGCAGTCGCGTCCGCTGGCAATTGCGCCGATGAGCCGTCAGGCAGCCGTAGTGATTGCCGAACCAGGCAGAGCAACGCCCCTGTCCCAGCACTTTTTTGACGAGGCCCGTCGCTGGTTGAGCGAGCGCTAGCGGCATGCGATCAGCTTTCCCCTAATGATTGCATCAGTCGGTTAGCCCAGCTCGCCAGTGCCGTACTGAAAATGACATTAAGCTTCTGCTGCAGTGAAAACCCCTCCGCTTCCAGTGGCTGTAAATGCGCGGCACTGAAACGCTCCGGCGAACGGGTCAGTTGTGCGGCGGCCTGCATGACGGCCCGCTCAGCGGCCCCGGCATTTTTGCCTGCCTCCTCCACATTTGTCTTCAGCCCGGCACGCAGCGCTTCTGGCGCATAGCGGTTAAAGCAGACCGGGCTGCCGTTGATACGCGCCGCCACGGCGGCGGCAAGCTGGCCTTCCGGCGTAGCCGCTTTCTCATCCAGCACGTTAATCAGCTGACCCCAGCCATACAGCGTTTCACCATCGTGTGCCAGCAGCCAGGCACTGCGGCTTAACGCCTGTTGTGGCTGGCAGAATGTCAGCGCTGCCAGCTGGCTGGGCGAGGCGTAACGTAGCTCAACGGGCGAGAGCCTGGGTTGCCAGTCGGCATTATCGTTAAAGCAGTGCTCGTCTGCATCCGATGGCACGGTTACGCCAGGCATCCAGCGTACCGGGAGGGCGAGCAGGGCATGAAGGCCAGCGGCCACCCGAGCCTGATAACAGACAAAACCAATAATCTGGCTAAAAGTGATGATATCCGGCGCGCTCAGGCCCGCTTCATCCAGACGCAGCAGGGCTGCCCGATCAATCAGCGTGGGCTGCATCGCCAGCTGACGGGCGTATTCGGTAATTTGCGTCAGGCGGCGATTGCTCTCGCGCGATGAATCGGGGCCGCTCAACGGATTCAGGCGGGCAGCGTAGTGGTTGCACAGGCGCTGAACGCCGGTTACCTGCGCTACGGTAAGTGCGGTACTGAGCCGATCATAGAGCGGCAGGGTGTGCGTCAGGGACGGGGTCAGCGAGGAAG
>DOOK01000314.1 GCA_003512805.1 Erwinia sp.
GCTCGCGCTGGCAATACTCTTCAATCAGTCGATCGGTGCCGTCGGTAGAGCCGTCGTCGATAATGATAATCTGCTGCGGTACGACCGTTTGTTGCAGCAGTGAATCAACCGCCTCGCTCAGATCGGCCCGCCCATTGTAGACGGGCATAATCACGGACAGCGTTGGCTGAGCCAGATCGTCCTGGTTAATCATCTTTCACCTCGCAGGTTCAGCCGACGGAAAGTTACGTTCTTAAGGTGCTCACCTACTTTACTGTGCAGCAGGCAGCAGATTGCCAGGTTCACAAAGCCAATGAGGCCCAGGAACAGCAGGTTCAGCCAGCGGTTGTCGTTCCACTCGAAAGGAATCGACAGCGTGAGGAAGGCCACGCAGGCAGAAACCGCCCAAATCAGCAGGACATCGCGGGTCAGCCATTGCATATGGATTGTTGGCGCAAACTTCCTGTGCACGATCCACGACCACACCAGCAGGTAGAAAATGTTCTGCGCAACCCACACGATACCCGTACCGAGCGCGCCATAGTGGATGGCCGCATAGATATTCAATGGGATCAGGATAATCGCAAATAGCGTAAAGCCTTTCATATGCAGCGACAGGTTGCCGTTAACATACTGCAGATTGTAAAGCAGGCCAACAATCGCCTGCACGCCGCTGCCCAGTGCATACAGCGTCATGACCAGCGACATCTGCTCGCCGATCTGCGCATTCTGTGTCCAGGCCCAGATCAGCTGCGTTGGGTAGAAAGCGATGGTCAGGCTTAGTGGCGCCATAAAAATACTGACGGCTTGGGTGGTCCAGCGATAAAGCTGCAGCGTTTCCTTCTCACCCTGCCCGCTTTTGGTACGCATGCCGGTCATACGCGGCACAATCGCCTGCATAATTGGGCTGCTGAGCATCACGATGCCGGTAGCGGCCGTGGCCACCACGGTAAAGGAGCCGTAGGTAGCCAGCGGCAGCGTTTTGGAAAGCACCAGGCGGTCGATCTGCGAGATAAAAGTCCAGATCGCACTGGAAAAGGCCGCGCCAACGGCGAAGCGCAGGAAAGGCTTCAGTACGCCCTTCAGGTTATCTACTTTGGTATTGCGGTCGCTTTTAGGCACCAGCTGGTAGGATTTGCGAATACAGAAGAACGCTTCGCCCAGTGAAATCAACAGCTGCCAGCAGAAGAAGAAAATAACCGGGTTTGAGGCGAAGCGGATAACGAATACCGCGCCAAAAGTACGGAGCGTAATCACCACCAGGTTCAGCGCGTTCAGCCAGACCTGATGTTCATAACCAACAATCACGCTGCGATAAGGCCCGATACGCCAGCGAATAGCGGCGGTCAGCACCATAATCCCCACCGCGATAACCAAATCCTGATGAGGGATCGTTTTCGCGTGCAGCCAGTGAGAGGCGACATAAGGCGAAGCCAGCCAGCCCATCACCACCAAGACGGCGGAAGAGATCAGAAAGAACTTACCCAGCGTAGCGAACAGCGAGGGGAACCACGGGTTTTGCTCCCGATCGGCGCGATAGCGGGCCGCCTCACGCAGCAGCGTGGTGGAAATCCCCACGTCCAGCAGCTGTAGCCAGGTCAACAGGATCGAGAAAAAGCCGATAAGGCCGTAAATCTCCATGCCCAGTTGATGAATATATAAGGGTACGACCAGTATCCCGGCAAGCGTGATATAAATCTGACCGACATAATTCGCAACCGCATTACGCTTAATCGACATAATCTCTTCTATCGTGCTCGGTTTATCATTTATCAATAACGCAGACTAACAAATCGCTGCCCGAACTACATCCGGGAAATAGTCTTAAAAGCGCGGCTGGCAACGCCAGAAGCCGCGCCAGAATAGTACCGCTCAGCAACATGTTGTTATAAAAGAATGCGGCAAGCGGGTATCTTTGGCACGCGCTAAACGCTATTAAGAAAATAGGGAATCTGAGATAAAAAAAGCTGACCAATCATTCTCCGCTTTTCGCCCCCAACTGAACCATTTTTATCTGGAGTTCTGCCGTGGGCATAGCGGCAACCGTGGCGGTACAGATTTAGCAGGTGGCCCTGTTAGTGAAACGGACTTTTATTTTACCGTGGTCCTTGCGGTTAACCCGGTGCAACAACCTCCTCCGGCCACCGAAAAAGGCAGCTTATGGATAATAAAACCTGCACAGGCTAAAGCCGCAGGCCAACCAACAACACGCTCAAACGCGGTCTTTGGCGAAAATTCATGCGACCAGGCCCGAACCGGGATCGGCCCCGGCGACCCGCAGTGAGAAAAAAGCCGTTTCCTGTACAACATTCGCTCTGCTGTTTTTCTATTCGGGCCAATAAATGCTGAGCGCTTTAGGTAAAGGAAAAAGCACGTTAACCCGCCCATCCTTTTTTATTCTTATTTTAGGGTTTATTGAAAAAATCCTGCCGCTCAATATGAAAAATTACGCTTCATAAGATAAATAATAACAATAAATATTGTCCCGCTTAGCCTTTCACAAGTGAAAATAAGTTCTTTCTGGCTAATGTAAATTAAAATTTCAGTCAGATTAATTTGGAATAATGATTATAGAAAAAGTAAATCCCCTTTAATTTAGGATGCGTTTTAATACCCATACCCGGTTTTGGATGAGGTTAACCTTGCGGCGAGCTGAATACATAACGTTATGTTTTATAACGTTTTTGTATAAGTAATACGATGCGTTAATCCTGCAAATCGCGCTGAAACAGTGCTGGAAGGCCGCAGTAAAAGCACGGCGGGCCGGCTTTTTTCCGCGCTGGCTGGTGGTCAGGCAAGCCTTCCGCCGCTCTTAATGTGATGGAGATCACGCTAAATCTTCCGCGGTATAATACCGTTGCGGCTGGTAGCGCCCGGCCCTGCTAACCGCGGCCGGGATTTATGCTAGCCTCAAAGTAGAGGCAGTGCTGCTATCCTGCGCGTGGGTTGATAAAAAATATGAAAATATCAGACAGTTTCCGCAGCCACTTTATCCGCGAAGTGATTATCCCTTTGGTGCTGGTGTTATTAATTACTTTTATTGCCGCCACGTTTACCGTCTGGTGGGCCACCGCAAAAACCAATCGGGATGCGGCCGCCCGGCAGCAGCAGGTTATTGAGACGGCGCTGGCGCAAAGCCTGACGGAAATGCGTAAACAGAATCGCAGCCTGGCGCTTTGGCAGCCGCTTGGCCGCCATCTGGAGGAGAGGCCACAGGATACCTCCTGGCTGAACCAGAATGTTGGCACCTGGCTGTCGACCATGTTTGATCACCAGCTTATCTATATTCTTGACGGAGACGACCGGCCGATTTATGGCTGGGAGTGGGGAAAAAATGTGCCTCTCACCCAGTTCGCCCATCTGCGTCAGCCGATTCTGGCGCTATCAAAGCAGCTTAAAACGCTTCTTGCCGCTACCGACCACGCCGAAGCGGTTGACTTTACCCTGGCCGATAACCGCCCTGCTGCACTCGCTATCAGCGCCATTGACGATGGCTACGGCAGAAGCGGGCGTTTCCGGCTGGTGAGTTTACAATTTCTGGACACCCGCTATCTTAACGCCCTCGCTCAACGCAGTTTGTTGAACGACCTGCATTATGCCGACGGCAATCCCATAAAGGCAGAAGCTAACTATTTGCTAAAAAATCACCTCGGTGACGCACTGGGTTATATCAGCTGGCGTCCGGCCGCACCGGGTACGCAGATGTTCCAGGTGATTGGCCCGGTCGGTCTGACGATGGTGCTGATCATTATGCTTATCTGCACGGTGATGATCCGCCGGTTATGGCTTTCTTCGCTCAGGCTCTCTCAGTCACTGCTCCAGCTCAGCGCCAGCGAAGCGCAGGCGCAGCATCTGGCTTTTCATGACGTGCTGACCGGTCTGCCTAACCGCGCCCTGGTGGACGAGCGGCTGACTCACGCACTGGCTCGACTGAACCGCGCTACGGAACATATTGCGCTGCTGTTGCTGGATCTTGACCGCTTCAAGCAGGTCAATGACACCTATGGTCACCACGCGGGAGACGAGCTGATTATCGACGTAGGGCATCGCCTTAGTGAAGAGATCGCCGAAAACGATACCGTAGGACGGCTGGGTGGCGACGAATTTGTGGTGATTGTGGAAGGCATTACCTCGATCGGTGAGATTCAGGCATTGTGCGAGCGAATTATTACCTCGCTGGCCCGGCCCTTTACCCTGCTGGGGAGTGAGACCTGGATAGGCGTCAGTATCGGGGTGGCAATGGCGCCTCAGGACGCGGGCGATCGGCTGGAAATGATGCGAAAAGCGGATATCGCGCTGTATGAAGCAAAAAGCCAGGGACGCGGACAGTATCGCGTTTTTGATAACTCCATGGACGAGCAGGTCAAAACGCGCCAGCTCATTGCGGCTGATTTACGCATCGCGTTGCAAAACAGACGCGATCTGGCCGTTTATTACCAACCGCTGATGGATATTTCCGGGCAGGAGGTAGTCGGTCTGGAAGCGCTAATGCGCTGGTATCATCCGGTACGCGGCCTTATTTCGCCCGCAGAGTTTATTCCGCTGGCGGAAGAAATGGGATTGATTATCCAGATTGGCGAATGGGTATTGCGCGAAGCGTGCCGGGTCTCGCTGGCGTGGCCTGATATCTCCATGGCGATTAACGTTTCGCCCTTGCAGTTCCGTTCGGCGGGCTTCGTAGAACGCTTTAAAACGATTATAGAAGAAGAAAAAACGCTGCCTTCTCGTATCGAACTGGAAATCACTGAGGGGGTGCTGATTGAAGATGAGAAAGGTGCACAGGAGATCATGCGCGCGCTGCGTGAGGCAGGATTCCGTATCGCGCTGGATGATTTTGGCACTGGCTACTCCAGCCTGAATTACCTGAGCCATTTTTCGGTAGATAAAATCAAGATTGACCGATCTTTTACCCAATCGCTAGGCGTGACGGAGAACTCTACGGCCATTATCGAATCGGTGGTGAAGCTGGGCCAGGCAATGGGGCTGACGGTCACCGCTGAGGGCGTAGAAACCGACAGTCAAATGGCGGCACTGGCGGAGGCAGGCTGCAATCAGCTGCAGGGCTATCTTTTCTCTCAGGCCGTATCGGAAGATAAGATTGCAGACCTGCTGGCTCGTCACAAAGCCAGCTGAGTTAACGTGACAGTGTCACTTTTAAGACTGTGCCGCGCCCGTGGATAACGAGGCGCGGCACGGGGTATTTAAAAGAAGCCCAGCGGCTCGGTGCTGTAGCTCACCAGCAGGTTTTTGGTTTGCTGATAGTGATCGAGCATCATCTTATGCGTTTCCCGCCCAATGCCGGATTTCTTATAGCCGCCAAAAGCCGCATGTGCCGGATAAAGATGGTAGCAGTTAGTCCAGACGCGTCCTGCTTTGATGGCCCTACCGACCCGATAAGCGCGGTTAATGTCGCGCGTCCACACGCCTGCACCCAGCCCATAAATAGAATCGTTGGCAATCGCGATGGCTTCCGCTTCATCTTTAAAAGTGGTGATACCGACGACAGGCCCGAAAATCTCTTCCTGAAACACACGCATACTGTTATTGCCCTTGAGCAACGTCGGCTGAATGTAATAGCCTCCCGCCAGATCGTCATCCAGTTTCTCTACGCCACCGCCGGTGAGTATTTCCGCCCCTTCCTGCCGGGCAATATCCAGATAAGAGAGGATTTTATCAAACTGCTGCTGCGAAGCCTGCGCGCCAATCATGGTATCGGTGTCCATAGGATCGCCGCGCTTGATGGTTTTTATCCTTTTCAACACCGCTTCCATAAAGGGTGCGTAAATGGATTCTTGTACCAGCGCGCGCGAAGGACAGGTACACACTTCCCCCTGGTTTAAAAAGCCCAGCACCACCCCTTCCGCCGCTTTTTCTATAAAAGAAGGCTCGGCCTGCATGATGTCTTCAAAGAAGATATTAGGCGACTTGCCCCCCAGCTCGACCGTGGAAGGGATCAGGTTTTTTGCCGCCAGCTCAAGAATATGGCCGCCGGTCGCGGTGGAGCCGGTAAAGGCAATTTTAGCGATACGCGGGCTGCCTGCCAGCGCTTCGCCCGCTTCACGCCCGAAACCGTGTACCACGTTCAGTACCCCTTTCGGCAGCAGGTCGGCGATCAACTCCACAAATAGCGTGATCGACAACGGTGTCTGTTCCGCCGGTTTCAGCACCACGCAGTTTCCGGCGCCAAGCGCCGGAGCCAGCTTCCACGCCGCCATCAGTAGCGGGAAGTTCCAGGGAATAATCTGTCCGACCACGCCCAGCGGCTCGTGAAAATGGTAGGCAGCGGTAAACTCGTCGATTTCCGCAGCGGTACCTTCCTGCGCGCGCAGGCAACCTGCGAAATAGCGAAAATGATCGACCGCCAGCGGCAGATCGGCCGCAAGCGTCTCGCGAACCGGCTTACCGTTATCCCAGCTTTCATTGACTGCCAGATATTCCAGCTTCTCTTCCAGTCGATCGGCAATTTTCAGCAGCGCCAGCGAGCGCGCCTGCACAGACGTTTTTCCCCAGGCTTCCGCCGCCGCGTGCGCGGCATCGATAGCGTTTTCGACATCCGTCTTATCGGAACGAGGAAATTCGCCAATAGTCGAGCCGTTAACCGGCGAAGTATTAGTGAAGTAGTTGCCGTTCACTGGCGCGACGAACTCGCCGTTAATGAAATTGCCATAGTGCGATTTCAGCGTGATTAAGGAATCCTGACTGCCCGGATATGCGTAGCGCATGATCGTCTCTCCGCGATAATTAACAATTAAACAACTTGGAGTTAACATTACCAGAACAGAAAAAATTGACAGCCGCGCCGGGCAGAAAGTGTGACCGCGCCGAAAGGAAAGCGGCAAAGGGAGAAAAGCAGACGGCTTTGCCGCCCGCTGGCATCAGGCTAAACGCTTTATTGCGCGCGTCTGCTGGGTAAAAGTTTGCAGTAGCTGGAGGGGCCATGTCGGTTCAG
>DOOK01000454.1 GCA_003512805.1 Erwinia sp.
TGAGGAAAGTTTCCTGCGGGGCGATAAGCCTGGCAACAGGCAATAAAAAAGGGCGCAGATTGACTGCGCCCTTTGATCGTAGTGGAGACTATTTTATCTCGGTGATTACGCTACCTTCGTTGCCTGACGGCTGCTCTTTCGTCTTGCGAAAGATCGCTACCGCCAGCATCAGCGCGGCTACGGCAGGCACTGCGCCGACATAACCCACCGAGGACATAGAAAGATCCAGGCTGACCTTATTGCCCAACAGCGCGCCCGCGCCAATACCAATGTTGAAAATGCCTGAGAACATCGCCATCGCGACATCGGTGGCATCCGGGGCCAGCGTCAGCACCTTCATCTGCATGCCCATACCGATCATCATAAAAGCCATGCCCCAAAGCAGGCTCAGCACAATCAGCCCGGCCTTGCTGGCCGCTACCGTCGCCAGCAGCAGCAGACAGACCGACAGCAGCCCGATAGCGCCGGTCAGCAGCGGCGACAGGCGTTTTTCACCGCTCTTACCAAAAATAATGCTGCCGGCAATACCCGCGATACCAAAAATCAGCAGTAACAGCGTGGCGAAGCCTTGCTCAAAACCGGCTACTTTTTCGACAAACGGTTCAATATAGGTAAAGGCGGTAAAGTGCGCGGTCACCACGGTGACGGCCAACACATACAGGCCTACCAGCGCCGGGCGACGAAACAGATCCGGCAGGCTTTTCAGCGATCCGGTATGTTCTGACGGCACGCGCGGCATAATTTTTAAAATCAGAGCCAGCAGGACAAAAGCCCCTACGCCAATCGCCAGGAAAGTGCTGCGCCAGCCGAACGCCTGACCAATAATTCTGCCCAGCGGCAGGCCCAGTACGGAAGCCAGAGCGGTAGCGGTGGCAATCAGGCTCAGCGCCTGCGCCCTTTTACCCGGCGGCGCCAGCCTTACCGCCAGCGAGGCGGTAATCGACCAGAACAGGGCATGAGCCAGCGCCACGCCCGCGCGGCTCAGCAGCAGCACGTCAAAGCTCCAGGCGAAAAAGGCCAGTACGTGACTGAACGTAAACAGGCCGAAAATCGCAATCAGTAGCAAACGCCGATCGGTGTTGCTGGTCATCAGCATCAGCGGCAGCGACATCAGCGCCACAATCCAGGCGTAGATGGTCAACATAATTCCCGCCTGCGCCGATTCCATGCCGAAGCTATGGCCAATATCCGACAGCAGGCCGACAGGCATATATTCCGTGGTGTTAAATATAAACGCAGCAACAGCCAGAGCCAGCACGCGCGACCAGGCAACTTTGCGTGAAACGGTGACGGTATTGATGTCGGTCATAGGCTTCTGCTCCGCAACAATTTAAATCGAAGCGCGTCATTTTAATGATGGCTGCATGAAATTCAATCCGAAAGTGATCGCCATCACACTTTTTACATAGTTTGAAGGTTTAGAAAGGGCTAAGTTTTGCGGCAAAACCGCCGCACATAAGCCTTGCGCCTTTATCAGCGGACAGGCATTAACATGCGGTCACATTCGGGCGTACAGCCACGGGGGGAGGGGAAGAAGAGGGACTATCAGAGTGCTCTAAGAACAAGCTTCATGACGCGGCTTTTACACCTTTGTGGCCAGGCGCACACAGCTTGAGCCGCTTTTAAAAGGAAATGTCTCTTCGCATAGCTGCGCTTACCTGCGTCATTTTCAACCCCCGTATGCGGTTGAAATAATCTTATCGCTCTGTGAGAGGTTTTAAGGTGTCTGTAAAGAAGGCTGGCCTGACGAACGCCCGTCAGGCCACTGCGGGCAACCACCTGCGGTTTAAAAGCCACTCAGGCTGCGTGCTGACCTTTTGCCTGAATCCGCTCGAACACGTCGGCGGCGGCGCTGGCGCCACCTGCCCGAGAAATTTCCTGCTGTAAGGCAGACAGGTTTCTTTGACAGGCAGGATCGGCACTTATCTCCTGTGATGCAGTCAGCAGGCTGGTTGCAGAAAGGGTTTCGCGGGGCAAATATTTTCCTATGCCCAACGCTTCAATCCGTCGGGCATTGAGGCGTTGTTCGGCCTGCTGGGGCACCGCTATCATCGGCACTCCGAAATAAACGGCCTCCATCACGCTGTTCATCCCGGCGTGGGTAATAAACAGGCTTGCCACCTTTAGCACGTCAAGCTGGGGTATCTGCCGATGTATTTCAACATTGCCAGGCAGTTCCCCCAGCTGGGCAGGATCCACATAGCGACCAATAGCCATCACGACCTGCCACTCGCTATGGGCAAAGGCCTGGATGCAGGTGCGGAAAAAGGCGGTCTGATGGGTATAAACCGACCCGAGCGAGATGACGACAACGGGCCGACCTGCTGTTTTTAGTTTCCAGCCGGGGGGCGAGGTGACTGGCCTGATTTCGGGCCCGACAAAGGTTACGCCGGGAGGAATAGTGTCAGGTTTTTCCTGAAAAGAGCGCGGAATAAAGGCAATGGCCGCATCGCGAGCGGCCAGGATCGCACGGAGATCAGATCGGAAGAGCGTCGTGTAGG
>DOOK01000453.1:0-1792 GCA_003512805.1 Erwinia sp.
GGCGGCGGATCGGGCAGAGGCTGCGGTGGTGGGATAGGATCGGGAATCGGTACGGGATCGGTCGGTACCGGATCGGAAGCTCTTGGTGTATCCATTACGTCGTCGGACAGCATATCTTCCTCCTCGAACTTAAGGTGAACTGTAAGCATAGGCACCCTCGCCAGCGCTGGCAAACGGATAAAAAAAAGCCGACTTACGTCGGCCTGTACGAATTAAAAGTGCTATGCAGTAATTCAAAAAAGGAAGTAAGACAATATGGAGCGCAACGCCCATCGCTTGACGTTGCATTCACCTGCGATAAAGAGTTTGCCCCAGCCGCCCCCTGCTTTTATTGATATCGATCAGCTTTATTGCCCCTTTTTGCGCTTTATCACGGCAGAGTGGCGATAAATTACAACCATTTACGGCGACGTAACCACCAGGCAACGCCCAGCACCAGAGCAACTAACAAAAAGCAAAAGGTGGCAAAACCGAAGCGCCAGCTGCCGCCCGGGATGCCCCCCAGGTTAACGCCGAACAGTCCGGTAAGAAACGTGGTCGGCAAAAACACCATTGCCAACAGCGACATGGTATAGGTACGACGGTTCATGGCTTCCGCCATCACCGTACTGATTTCATCCGCCAGTACTGCCGTACGCGCCACGCTGGCGTCCAGATCGTCCAGCCCGCGCCCCAGCCTGTCGGCAATATCCTGCATCCGTCGCCGGTCATCGTCACTCATCCACGGCAGCCTTTCACTGGCGATGCGCGAAAACACATCACGCTGAGGTGCCATATAGCGCCGCATAATAATCAGCTGCTTGCGGATCAGCGCCAGTTCACCTCTTGGTGGCACCTGCTGATCGACGACGGCATCTTCCAGTTCAATAATTTTATCGTGCAACTCCTCAATAAATTCGCTGGTGTGATCGGTCAGGGCGTCGCATACGTCCACCAGCCAGCTGCCGCCGTTAACCGGCCCGTTGCCGTTTTGCAGATCGGTCAGCACTTCATCGATAGCAAAAACCTTACGCTGGCGGGTAGAAACAATCAGTCGGTCATTAATAAAAACCCGGACCACTACCAGCTGATCAGGGCGCGATTCGCTGTTCAGGTTGACGCTGCGTAGCGTAATCATCGTACCATCGCCCAGTCGATTGACTCTCGGACGCATACTGTCGCCGCCCAGCGCGTCGCGTACGGCGTCCGGGATCAGTGGTGTGGACATCAGCCACTCTGCACTTTCCCGGTGGGTATAATTAAGATGCAGCCAGCAAGGCTTGTCACAATGAATTACGTCTTTATCTTCAATCGGGATCAGTCCGCCCTTTCCATCCAACTGGCAGGAAATAATGGCGTCCGATACCTGTAGGGCCTTGCCTGCTATGCTTTCCACAACCGCTCCTCGCAGCATAATCAATGCGGTACAGTCTAGCCTGCGTGAATACCAATGCAAAACTGCCTTTATGACGGCAGATGTTAAAAAGTTTGTCATTTCGCAAATTAAATCCGCTCCGCTTCAGGATTCAGGCATCAACCCGCAGCCGACGCTTGTTATTTGTTCACCTTTAAGAAATTAACCTTAACGCTAATCAGGTTGTCACTGTATACGCAGGCAAAACCTGAACCGCTTATTTTCGCCCCGGGCATGCAAATAAGCGGTTCAGGTTTTTTTTTGGTTTTTTTCAATTAAGGTGAAGATGCGGGGAGCGTTTTATGAATTATCAGGAGCTGGCCCAGTACATTCTGCAGGGCGTGGGCGGCCGGGAAAATATCGTATCGCTGGTGCACTGCTCGACCCGGCTGCGCTTCA
>DOOK01000453.1:1890-4754 GCA_003512805.1 Erwinia sp.
AAGGCTTAAATTCGCAGCGCTGGCCGATACGACTTCTCTGAAACAAAATCCAGGGGTTATTACTGTCGTGGAGAGCGGCGGACAGTATCAGGTGGCGATCGGCAATCACGTTGGAGATGTTTATCAGGTGCTTCTGAGCGAAGGGGAGCACTCTTCTGCCGCTCCGGCAAAGCTGTCTTTTTTAATCTTTTTATCAATATCGTTGCGGGTATTTTTACGCCCTTTCCTGGCGTTATGGCCGCATCTGAAAGGCCAGCCCGCGTCCCATTACAACCTGCTCTTTGCCCTGCTCATCCAGCACTATCGCCACGTTGTTATTGAGTATTTTAATAATATCCATTTAGTGACCCACAAATAAAAAAACCTGACGATCGGATTGCGCCGATGTCAGGTTTTGCCTGCAGCGAAGCAGTGGCAATCCAGCCGCTACCCAGGATCATTGCAGGGGTAGCTCAAGCATTGTGTAGTGAAACGGTGAGATCTCTCGTAATTCGCTTTTTCAACTCGCTTGCGTGGAAGAGCACTTTATTTTTTCCAGCTGTTTTAACTGCATCGTCCGCTGATCGGCATGTTTCTGCGCCAGGCTTTTTGCCACGCCGTTACCGATGCCAAAGTCACCTATAAAGCCCAGCACGGTCAGCCCGTTAAATTGCCCGGTTTTATCAATCTGCTGCTGTACCTGTTGCTGGCTGGCGATTTCTTTTTGCACGGCCGGGCAGTCCATAGTGGTTTTTTGTACTTCGCTGACCGACGGCGAAGAAGGATACTGCTTTAACGCGCAGCCGGATAACAGCACGATCAAAGAAAACAGCGTCACGATTTTAATCATAAAGCACCTGATAACGGGATTCACTGTCCACTATTATCCTTTACCAACCGGATAATAATGCGTCAAGCAGCTGCATGATTAGCGGGTTTATCAAACGTTAAACAGCGTGCAGGACCACCCGGCTATGGCCGACGCAGCAGCGTCGGCGCTGTCTTAGTGCTTAATGATATAAAGCATCCGACTGTAAGCCACATCTTCCGGATTGGTTATCGGGTAACCTTTCACCCAGGGCTTAATCAGACGACCGTTGGAGAGCTGGTAAAGCGGAGCAACAGGCACCCGATCCGCCAGAATTTGCTCTGCCCGATTATAAGCCTGATTGCGCATTTCGCCGTCGGTTTCCCGACTCGCTTTAGCCAGCAAATCATCGTAGGCTGCCTCTTTAAAGCGTGAAATATTGCCGCTGTGGCTGGCGGTCAGCAGGCTCAGGAAAGAGGAGGGTTCGTTGTAATCCCCCACCCAGGAGGCGCGGATCACATCGAAACGGCCAGTGTTACGGCTGTCGATATAGGTTTTCCACTCCTGGTTCTGCAGCTTGACGTTAACGCCCAGGTTTTTCTTCCACATGGAAGCCACGGCGATAGCAATTTTTTGGTTGTTTTCAGAACTGTTATACAGCAGCGTCAGGCTAAGCGGGTGCGTCGGTCCATAGCCCGCCGCCGCCAGCAGGGTTTTTGCCTGGGCATCCAGCTCCGCCTGGGAATGCTGCTGTAGGAAACCCGGTTGCGGCTTAAAACCATGGGTAACATCAGGCGTGAAATGCCAGGCCGGTTTCTCACCCGTCCCTAACACCTTCTCCGCAATGATGCGTCGATCGATGCTCCACGAAAGTGCCTGACGGACGCGAACATCCGCCGTGGGGCCTTTTTGCGTGTTGAAAGCGTAATAATAGGTGCCCAGCTGGTCGGGCGTATAAACTTCGGCAGGGATCTGTTTTTTTAGCAGTCCATACATATTCTTAGGGAAGGATTCGGTAATGTCGATATCGTCCGCGCGGTAACGTTTGGTTGCGCTCGACTCCTCACTGATGGGCACAAAGGTCACTTTGTTGATGACGCTGTGTGCGTTATCCCAATAGCGATCGTTACGCACCAGCACCAGCTTTTCATTCACCACCCTTTCCTGCAATTTATACGCGCCGTTACCCACCAACTGGCCTGGTTGCGTCCAGGCCGCTCCCTGCTGGTCGACCACCTTTTGTGGCACCGGATAGAGGCTGAAATTAGCCGTCAGGCTGACAAAATACGGCACGGGCTTGTCCAGCGTCACCTTTAACCGGTGATTATCCAGCGCGCTGACGCCCAGCTTATCGGGCGTCATTTCGCCTCGGGTGATGGCGGCCGCGTTAGCAATACCGGCCAGATCGGCAAACCAGGCGAAAGTCGAGGCGGTTTTCGGATCGACCACCCGCCGCCAGCTGTAGACAAAATCGCTGGCGGTCACCGGATCGCCGTTTGACCAGCGGGCATCCTGACGCAGCGTAAAAATCCAGGTTTTGTTGTCGGTTGTCTGCCACTGCGTTGCCACGCCCGGCACGCTGTCGCCCTGCGCGTTTTGACTGGTCAATCCTTCAAAGAGATCGCGGATAACCTGAATTTCCGGCAGACCGACCGCTTTTGCAGGATCGAGTGAAGCGGGCTCATCTTTGATATGACGAACAATTTCCTGGCGAGCGGCCAGTTCGGTACCGGGCGGCACCTCTGCAGCGCAAAGGGAAGCGCTAACGCTCAGGGCCAGCAGCGTTAATGGATAACGAAAAGCGATCCTCATCAGGATACCTCAGTCAGGGCAACAGAATGTAGAGGGAACTTTAGCGCAACTGATTGTGATAATTACAGCATTTTCCGGCTCGCCACTTCACAACACGGAAAACATCCTCCTTTCAGCGCGCCAGGTCTGCTATAAAAAGTATTCAGACCAATCCTCTGGAGTCACCATGCCTCAACATCACCCACGGCCCCGACGCGGCAAGCTAAACGCCGATCGCCTGCGCTATGGCAGCAGTGTGCTGGGCGCCCCCCTGCTTTGGTTTCCT
>DOOK01000034.1 GCA_003512805.1 Erwinia sp.
GCGACAGCGTGCCGCCCGTGCACGAACTACAGGCCCTGTTGGCGTTGACTGACCCGGCCCGTGTGCAGCTGGACGAGCGGCAGCATACGGTGTTTTTGCCGCAGGCAGGCATGGAAATCGACCTGGGCGCGATAGCCAAAGGGTATATCGCCGATGTGGTCAGAGATTTTCTGCATCAGCGTAACTGTTTTTGCGGGCTAATCAATCTTGGCGGTAACCTGCAAACGCTGGATGCGCCTGAAGGCGAGACGGCATGGGCAATAGGCCTGCAGACGCCTTTTGGCGAGCCGGGTGCGCTAATCGGCACCGTCGCCGTCAGGAATAAATCGGTAGTGACATCGGGCGTGTATGAACGCTACTTCGAGCTGAACGGTCGCCGCTATCATCACATTCTCGATCCGAAAACCGGCTATCCGCTGGACAACGAGCTGCTGGGCGTGACGGTCATTTCTGACCGTTCGCTCGACGGCGATATTTTTACCACGCTGCTATACGGCCTGGGCGTAGAGCAGGGCCTGGCTTTCCTGAAGGCGTATCCGCAGATCGAAGCCATTTTCGTTACGCGGGATCGGCAGGTCGTGTTGGCTACCCGGCAACCTTTTCAACGGCTGGATGAAACCTGGCAGGTTATTGACAGTACTGTTTGAGCAGGGCGCTGTATTCCGCCTGTAGCCGATAGCGGTAAACCGGCCTGCCGGTCGCGCCGTAGTGGATGCTGGTAAACAAAATATGGCACTGCGCCAGCCAGATCAGGTATTTACGGCAGGAAACGCGGGAGATATTCACCGCTGCGGCCAACTCGTCGGTGGAAAACTCTTCCGCCGGATGCGCGTCAATCCACTGGCAAAGCGTACGCAACGTCTGTGGCGTCAGGCCTTTCGGCAGGCGTTTGCTTTCGGGCGTATCCCGATCGCCGTGAAGCAGCCGATCCACATCGGCCTGCTGATACCAGGGCTGACTGTCCATCAGCGTTTTACGGCGACGCCAGCCGACCAGCGCCTCTTCAAAACGTGAGAACTGGAAAGGCTTGATCAGATAGTCCACCACGCCATAGTGCAGCGACTGCCTGATGGTATCGGCATCGGCAGCGGAGGAAATCACTATTACGTCCACGGCCTGTTTTGCTTCGCGCAGCGCAGGCAGCAGATCCAGACCGCTCTCCTGCTGTAAATAGATATCCAGCAGGATCAAATCAATGCCGCCATGCAGCGCCATCTCCTTAGCCTGTTGCAGAGTTGATGCCACGCCTGCGCAGTGGAAACCTTCCAGCTGAGCGACATAGCAGCGGTTTAACTCGGCGACCATGGCGTCATCATCGACGACTAACACGTTAATCATGCGCTTTTGTTTCCTCTATCCCAGGGCAGTTGGACTAAAAATTGCGTATAAACGCCGGGCTCGGACTCTACAATAATTTTTCCGCCAAGGCTTTCGGTTTGTTGTTTCACGAGGAATAAGCCTACGCCCCGATCGTCCCCTTTGGTGGACACGCCTTTCTCAAAGATAGCATCCAGCTGCGTCGAAGGAATGCCCGGCCCGTCATCGCTGACCTCGCAGGCCAGCCAGCCGTTCTGGTAGTGCAGCAACACGGTGATTTCGCCTCCGGGCTGTTCTTCTGCGGCATCCAGCGCGTTTTCAATCAGATTGCCCAGCACGGTAATCAGCGCGGCCGACTGCGTTTCGCTGCCGCAATCCGGCAGCAGGCTCTCTTCGCTGATCAACAACTGATGGCCAAGATCGGTTGCGCGTTCAATCTTACTTAACAGAAAGCCCGCGATAACCGGCGATTTGATTTTCAGCAGCAGCGAACCGATTTCCGTCTGGTAGCCGTTGGCGGTTTTCAGGATATAGCTTTCCAGCTGCTGATAGTTTTTCATATGCAGCAGGCCAAGGATCACGTGCAGCTTGTTCATAAATTCATGCGAGCGTTCGCGCAGCGCATCGACATAGTTGACCAGACCGTCGAGTCGCTGTACCAGCTGACTTACCTCGGTTTTATCCCTGAAGGTACAGACAGCACCAATGATGACGCCCTTACTGCGCACCGGCATGGTGTTACTGAGTAACACGCGACCTTTAAAATGCAGCTCTCTGTCCCGCTGCGGCACGCCGCTTTGTACCACCTCGCGCAGGTTGGCGATAAGCGGGCCGGGCGCTTCGTCCTGCGGATGGCGCGCTTCGGTGAAAAGCTGCTGCGCCGCCCGATTGATCAGCGTGACCTGGACCCGGTCGTCCACCGCGATAACGCCTTCCTTAACGGATTGCAGCATCGCCTGTCGCTGTTCAAACAGCATGGAGATCTCGTAAGGCTCCAGCCCGGAGAGCACGCGGCGGGAAGCGCGCACCAGACACCAGGTGCCGATGGCGCCTGCCAGCACGCCAAACAGCGCCGTCCACAGCACCGACCAGCGGGTACGGGCTATTTGCTGCGCCACCTCATTTAACGGGATGCCTACCGCCACTACCCCGATTTGCTGTCGTCGGGCATCATAAATGGGCGTAAAGACACGCAGCGCTTGTGCCAGCTGGCCACGATTAATCGAGACGTTTTCCTTACCGGCCAGCGCGGGCTGTAAATCTTCACCGATAAAAGGATGGTTGATGGCGTTTTTATTAGGGTGGGAATAGCGGATGCCGCGCATATCCGTCACCACCACAAACAGCAGATGATTGCTTTGCTGTACCGCCAGGGTAATCGGCTGAATAATATTGCGATCGGCAGGCAGCAACAGGCCGCGCTGCACCTCAGCAGAAGCAGCCAGGGTACGCGCCACCGCCAGCGCTTTATCTTTAACGCCGGCACGGGTGATATGGCTTATCTGAAAAAAATAGAACAGATGAACGATCAGTAAAACGGCAGCGAGTACCGCGCCGACCATCAGACTGACGGAGGTACTGAGTTTCAGCGGACGTTTACGGAACAGCGGTGGGTTACTCATGAGCGCTCCCTGGCAGGCTGGCAAAGGGT